>NZ_JANIJY010000015.1:0-75388 GCF_024580695.1 Brevibacterium sp. 91QC2O2
ATCGGGGTGTCGCCGATCCGGCCGTCCATCTGCCCGCTGATTCCTCCTGTGCTGGTGGCCGCGGCCACGTGTCCTGCCGCGTCGCGGGCCACCGCGCCGACCGTGCCATGGGTCTGCCCGGCGGAGCGCAACGCCTGGAAATCGGCCAGCTGTGCCCGGCGCTTCTCGGTGATGAAGTATTCGGCCGGCGCGGTCTCCACGCCCCATTCGGCCAGCAGTTCCTCCGCGGGCGCCGTGATGAGCACGTGCGGGGTGTGCTCCTTGACCGCACGCGCCGCCGTGATCGGGTTCTTCGCGTTTTGCACCGCGGTCACGGCCCCGGCCGTGCCGTCGCCGGCCATGATCGCCGAGTCCAGCTCCGCCCGCCCGGCCAGCGTCAGCGCAGCACCCCGGCCCGCGTTGAAGTGTGGGGCGTTCTCCAGTTCCATCACCGCGGCCTCGACCGCGTCGAGCGCGGAACCTCCGCCGGCCAGCACCGCCTGCCCGGCTTCCAGGGCCGAGGTCAGGCCGGCCTCGGCGGCCGCCGCGTCTTCCGGGGCCAGGGGCGCACTGCGGGCGCCGGCTCCACCATGGATGATGAGCAGCGGGCCGGAATCCGCGCCGAAGGAGGCGGTCTCGACCGGGTGCACCGCGGCGGCCGAGTCCATCGACTGACTGGTGGGATCCGCGTTTGTGCTTACGCTTGTGGCCGTGCTTGTGGCCGAGGGGTTCGAGGCGGGCACGGGGCTGGGGTGAGAACCGGAGTTCGCAGAGGTTTCCGTCATGGACCCAGTCTAGTGAGGTGGGGCAATGCGGACCGCGCCGTGACCCTGCCGGCCCTACGCTATCCGCCGGGAGGGAAACGGCATCATCCCTTCAAACGAAAACCTGGATGTCAGTTCACAGCGTGAACTCACATCCAGGTCCGTGTGGTGATAAGGATAGAGCTCAGTCGTCGGTGACGGTGACCGTGACCTCGATATTGCCGCGTGTGGCATTGGAGTAGGGGCAGACCCGATGCGCGGCATCGGCCAGGCGCTGGGCCTGATCATGTGGCAAGTTCGGGATGACGACTTCCAGGGCCACCGCCAGCTGGAACCCGCCCTGGCCGTTATCGCCGATGCTCACCCGGGCGCCCACGGTGGAATCGCCCAGATCCGCCTTCTCCTGCCCGCCCACCATGCGCAGGGCGCTGTGGAAACAGGCTGCGTAGCCCGAGGCGAACAGGGCCTCCGGATTGACTCCACCACCGGCGCCGCCCATCTCCTTGGGCGTGCGCATCTCGAATTCCAGCGCACCGTCCATCGCGGTGACGTGGCCGTCCCGGCCATTGCCGGTGGACAGGGCCTCGACTGTGTATGCGGCATCCATGGGTATCTCCTCTGTTGGGTCGGATCTTCCAGCGGATACGGTCAGTGTCCTCCCTGAGTCTGACCGCGATCTGAACAGCAGGTGAATGTGCGCGCTGGGCGGCGGGTGCGGTCTGTCGACCGGACTGCAGCACGGACAGCCTCACAGAGCACCTTGCAGCCCGCCGAGTTCCCGCAAAGTGGTGGCCGAGCGGCCACCTGTATGGGACCATCGCCTTATGAGCCACGCAACGCAGCCCACGCAGAACTGCCAGGGCGCCACCCCGTCGATCCTGTCCATCCGGTCCTCAGGATCGATCCTATCGATCGGGTCGAAGAACTCCGTGCTGTCCATCGGCAGCGTCGGTTCGGCCCTGTCGATCGGTTCCATCGGGTCGTTCGCCTCGGTGCTGTCGATCGGATCGGCGGTCTCCGCTGTTGCCGTCATGTCGTGGTTGTCGTGCGGGGCGATCATGCGGGCCAGGCACAACGGCCTGCGCTGAACCGGTACCCCTGAACATCAAAGCGATCCCTGCACTCCAAAGCCTTGTAGCGCTTCGGAGTGCAGGGATCGCTTTGGAATTCGGCTCAGCCCTTGACGTTCAGTTCAGCCCTTGACCTTGCGGATCCCATCGGAGCGCCCGGTGAACGCCACCGAGGCCTGTGGACCCTGCGCGAAACGCGACAGTCGGAATGTCTCCAGCGCAGCCGCCGGAGCACCCGTCGCCAGTTCCCCTGCCAGTAGTTCGCCCGCTACCAGCGCCAGGGTCGCCCCCGAATGGGTGAACGCGACCGACAGCCCCTCGATGCCTGGCACCGGCCCCAGCACCGGATCTCCGTCTCCGGGCACAGGCTTCATGCCCGCCCAGATGTTCACGATCTCCAGGCGCGGATTGCCCGCCAACACGGCCCTGGCCTCGTCGACCTGTTCGAGCGCAACGGCCCGGTCAACGTGGAAGCGTCCGGCCTCGTCGACCTCGACCCCGGCCGTCGCCCAGTCGGAGTCCAGCGCGAACAGGCCGCCCGGTGCTGGGCGCAGGGCCACCCGCGGGGTGTTGAGCACCGCGCGCAGCGGGTGCGGCGCATCGGCGGGGGCGGCCTGGATGAGCAGGGACTTGGGCGTGGAATCCGGGACGTTCACGCCCAGCTCGCCCAGCAGCGCCGGGGTCCACGGACCAGTGGCGATGAGCACCCGGTCGGCCGGGATGAACTGGCCCTGCGAGGACCGGGCACCCGTCACCCGGCCGGCGGCGACCTCGGCGTTCCACGTGCCCGCATTGGCCACGATCCGCCCGCCGGCGGCCACGAACCGCGGGAGCAGGTAGGCGGCCAGGCCGGGCAGGTCGACCCAGCCCTCGTTCGGGTTGAGGATGCCGCCCTCGGGCGCAACGACATCGGCGGCCACGCCGGGCAGCCGTTCGGCCACCTGGTCCTGGTAGATCCACTCCGAGGGGTAGTCGACGTCGACCTCGGCGGCGTGCCGGGCCTTGAAGGACTCGCCCGGGTCAGCCCAGGTGAAGCCACCGTCGAAGCGCAGGAAGCGGGCCGAGGCGGGGTCGCCGGACAGGGCCCGGTAACGTTCCATACCGGCCCGGCGCAGGCCGTGGTATTCGGGCGTGCGGATGCTCGTGGCGCCGGCCGTATTCAGCCAGGACAGCGACCTGCCGGAGGCGCCCGAGACCGGGTTGCCGTCGGTCACCAGGGTGACCTGCAGGTGGTGGCGGGTGGCCAGGTGGTAGGCGGTGGAGACGCCGATGATGCCGGCGCCGATCACGACGACGGCGGGCTGGTCTGTGGTGGACTGTGCCGCGGTGGGTTCGGACATGGGGTGCTCCTTGTTGTTCGCTGGGCCGTTGTTCGGTTGGCTGCGGCTGTTCAGCTGGCTGCGGCGCGGGCCGCTTCGATGACATCCATGACAGCCAGGGTCTGCTCCCGGGTCACGGGCGCCGGGCCACCGTCCAGCCAGGCGGCCAGGCGGTCGTAGAAGTCCAGGTAGGTGCTCACCGGCAGGGCGATCTCCGCCGGGCCGGCATCGATTCCGGCGGCCGAGGCCACGGCGGTGCCGGATACCGTGGCGGTGCGCTGGGCGCGGGCCGGCGCCGCAGGGTCTGTGTACTGCGCGTCGCCGGGCAGCATGCCGGACTTGAGCAGGGGCTCCTGCGGGTCAAGGCCGGCCGAGGCCAGGCCGCCCGTGGTGCCCAGCACGCGGAACCGTTGGCCGGGGACTGCCGCCAGACCGTTCATCCGCAGTTCGCTGACCACACCCGAGGTGTGGACCAGATCCAGCCGCACGTCGTCTTCTGCGACGGCTCCTTCGGCGCGACGGTCCAGGTGCACCGATTCGACACGCTCGACCGGGCCGAAGAGTTCGAGGGCCTGGTCGATCAGGTGCGGGCCCAGGTCGAGCAGCAGGCCGCCGCCCTCGGCTGCCGTGGTACGAGCCTTCCAGCCCTTGCCGGGAGCGGGTTTGAACCATTCGAAACGCGATTCGAAGCGGTAGACCCGCCCGAAGGCCGCGTGGTCCACCAGAGCCTTGATCGTCCGGAAATCATCGTCACAGCGGCGGTTCTGAAAGACGCTCAGGCCGACTCCGCGAGCCTCGGCCAGGTCGAACAGTCCCCGGGCGGCTGCGGCCGTGGGCGCAATCGGTTTGTCGACCAGGGTCGTGACGCCGGCCTCGATCGCCTGACGCACGTGTTCGGCGTGCAGGCCAGTGGGCGAGCCGACGATCAGCAGGTCCAGACCCGAATGCCGGTCGGCGGCTGGGTCGGATGCCGTTGGTCCGGTGCCGGCTGGGCCGGAGGCAGCGCGGGCCGCGACTGCATGAAAGGCCAGCAGGTCCTCGATCGAATCGAAGGCCTCGGCCTGCGGGGCCAGCTGCGCCAGGTCCGCGCGTTTGGCCGGATCGCGGGTGACTACGCCCACCAGCTCGAAGGCCGGGTGCTCCAGGACGAACGGGGCGTGGAACACCCGGCCCGAGGTCCCGAACCCGACAATGCCCACACGATAGGGGCGGGTGGAGTTGGCCTGCATGGATGGAACACCTTTCAAACTGGAGTCACGAGAGTCGTGGGAGCTATGGGAGCGTTCCCAATCACTCCTAACGCTATGCGGTCGGTGTGACCTGCGTCAATGTTCACGCTCGATGAACGACCCCTACATCGAGTGTCCCGTTCATGTCGCCCACACCGGCCTGCAGGCGACATGAACCGGACACTCGATGCCCTGGGGTGCAATCGAGTGTGACCTCATTTCTTGGCCGGACGCACCGTGATGGTTTCGAACTGCGCGGAACGGTCCGCGTCGACCGCCACGCGCACCGCTTCGGCCACGGTGACGGCCTTGACGAAGTAGTCGGGATCGTAGTCTCGGCCGCCACTGCCGCGCACCGCCTTGCCCATATCCGTGTCGACGAAGCCCGGGTGCACCGAGACCACGCGTACGCCATCGTCGCGCAGTTCCTCGCGGACACAGTCGGCCAAGGTGTGCAGGGCGAACTTCGTCGCGGTGTAGGGCAGGCCGCGCGCATAGGACATGAGGCCGGAGCCGGAGTTGATGAACACGATCGTGCCGCGGGCTTTGCGCAGAGCCGGGAGGTAGCGCTGGGTGATCTCGGCGACGGCGAACACGTTCACGGCGAAGGACTTCTCCCAGGCCGCACGGTCGAGGTCCTCCAGCCGATCCTGGATCGCGATACCTGCCGACTGGACGAGTACGTCGAGCCCATCGGGCATATCGGCCAGGTCCGGGAAGGTGGAGAAGTCGACCGCCGGGGCGGCCAGGTCGGAGGCAAAGTAGTCGACTCCGGCGATCCGGTCAGCTTCCTCCACCGGGCGCGAGGCCCCGCCGAAGACCGTGTGATCGCGCACCAGATCTTCGACGACGGCCCGCCCGATCCCACGCGAGGCCCCTGTGACCAGTGCTGTCTTCGTGGATTTCATGCCTGATTCTCTCCCTGTAGCGCTGCGGTGAGCTGGCCCTCGATGAACGACCGCGCATGCAGAGCCAGGTCGGTACTGTCGCTCCACAGATTACGCCAGACCGAGAGTCCATTCGACAGAATTGGATCGACGACCGCCGTTGAAAACGACTCGAATGTTATCGGCCCGCCATACTGGGAGTCTGCCAAAGCCCTAAAGAATCTAGCCCAGTCAATCGTCCCCGAACCGAGGTAACCACGATGACTCTCCCCAACATGCACATAACCAAGACGTTCACCGACCAGCGCAACAGGCCTGGCCAAGTCGCCTTCTTCGATATTCATATGGTAGGTGTCAAGGTGTACATAAACATCTTCCCCAACCTCATCGATGTAACGGAGCGCTTGCTCGGCGGTGTTGATCAGATTCGACTCATATCGATTGACCACTTCCAAACTGACTGTGATGCCAGACTCCGCAGCACCTTGAGCAAGGTCCCTAACCGCCGCCACCGAATTCGCACGAGCCTTTGCCGTTGCCGGTCCAGGGTACTTTCCGAGAGTCGAGTACAAGCAGCCGGCGAGATATTTGGTACCGATAGCGGAGGCCATCTCAAGTGCTTCGTCTAGACGACGACGCCCACGTGCCAATATGACTGGATCTTCGGTATTAACGTCCGCGTCAAAGGTCAACCCCATAGAAACCGCAGCCGTAAGACCGGCACCCTCGATCTCCGCCTTAAGAAGCCCGGTGTCGATCGAGGTAGGATCACTACCAGTCACTTCAATAATCGAGTATCCGGACTCCACCGTCTTTGCTACAGCGAGTTTCGTATTCTCCGGACTCCAGTCCCCAGTCCATACACCAGCATGAATACCAAGCGAATTTTTCATAGTCCCCTCATACACGGGTGGGGACTGCGCTCAATCGCAACAGACCCCACCCAAATAAACAATCACGCCCAAAAATCGGGACAATGCGGATCAGTATCCGCCATCAACACAATCAAGAACCCGGGTGAAACAGAGCCTTCATATTGGGTTTACCGATACAACCCCACTCTTCAAACGGATCCCTAACGCGCAAATCCGCAAGTTCAATCCTCAAGCCTTGCACAATATGGTATGAATACCGATACTCTCCAAAATCATTCAGCCCGGCTCCTTCGATCGGATAACCTGCGGCAACCAACTCGTCGATATGCGCCTGCAAGTTATCCACCCAGAACCCCAGGTGATGGAAACTGATCTGCTCACCGGGATTAGTCCTGAAAATCTTCGACTCCGGGTCATCCTGACTCACCTCGATAAAAGGAGGACCTTGCCTCGTCACCGTCAAGCTACCGGAGAGCGCCTCACGAATCGACGAGCCAGGTACATCGACCTGTATATCCGGGCTCGCAGGTTCAGCAAATGTAAACCCGAACAACCGATTTAACTCTTGAGTCGCAGAATCAAGGTTCTCAACCTGGATTCCTATATGCGCATGGCTTAGATCCAACTTCATATTTCCCCCTCAGTTCATTCACAGGACCTGATCCAAGAAGCGCTGCAGTCGATCACTTTGTGGATTATCGAAAATCTGGGCGGGTGTTCCAGTTTCGACTATCCTCCCATCATCCATGAAGATGACCGTGTCTGCAACGCTCTGTGCGAATCCCATCTCGTGGGTTACGCACAGCATTGTCATACCCGTCCCCGCAAGCTCACCCATCAGGGTGAGGACGCCTTTAACCAATTCTGGATCGAGTGCGCTGGTGGCCTCATCGAAGAGCATCACATGCGGGTCGAGCGCAAGAGCTCGTGCGATTGCCACACGTTGCTGCTGTCCACCTGAAAGGTGAGCTGGACGGAATGGTCCCTTGTCGTCGAGCCCCACAGCGTCCAGGCCAGCCTGTGCCCGACTACGAGCTTCGCCCTTGCCCATCTTCTTGACGGCACGCAGAGCCAACATGATATTTTCGATAATCGTCTTGTGTGGGAATAAGTTGAAATGCTGAAAAACCATTCCAATATCTTGCCGTAACAAGTCTTCCTGGATAGTCGCCGCATCGACTTCGTCGAGGAGAATTCTCCCACCGGATATAGGAACCAGCCGATTCAGTGTGCGTAGAACGGTTGACTTACCGGACCCTGAGGGACCAATAATACAGACCACTTCGCCAGCAGCGACAGAAAACGACACATTATGCAGGATCTCGTTTCCACCGAGAACCACGGACACATCATCAACTGTGATACTTTTACCACGCGTTGGGGTAGCCAAAATCGAGTCGGAATCCGAGCTTTGCACAGTCATATTCACACCCCCCTCGTAATATCGCCCTTTGTAGAAAAGGCCATTTTGGCAGCTGTCCGCTTAGCTTTTGGCCGAACCCCGACCCTCAACCTGTTGTCAATGAAGTTCACCAGGAAGGTCAGAGGAATGGTGATGATAAGGTATACGACGCCAACTGTGACCAACGGAGAAAGGTTCGCGTAAGTCACCGCAGCGTCCTGCCCTACGCGGAACAACTCCCGTTCACTTTCGGTGAGCCCCAGGAAATAGACCAGAGACGTATCTTTCAACACCGCTATGAACTGATTGACCATAGCCGGAAGCACGTTCCTTACACCCTGCGGGACGATGACCAAGCGCATCGTCTGTCCTCGGGACAGACCCAGGGCTCTGGAGGCTTCCATCTGACCCACACCGACGCTCTGGATTCCTGAGCGCAGTATCTCACCCATATAAGCAGCAGTGATGAGGGCTAGAGCTAGGATCGCCAATGGAAATGGTGACGGTCCGAGCCAGCTCGTCACCGGCGCCATCCCCTGACCAATGATCAGGATTGTCAGTACGGCAGGCAACCCTCTGAAAATATCAGTGTAAACACGGGCCGGCCATCGTAACCACTTCGTCCGAGAGGTTCCCATAACGGCCAGCAGCAAGCCGCCCAGCAATCCCAGTAGGACTGAGATAACGCTGAGAATGAGCGTGTTTGGCAGGCCAACACTCAAGACATCAGGGATTGCTCCCTTTATCAGTTCCCAATTGAAGAAGTTACTTAGAAACCCATCCATTAGTTAGACTCAGCTCTCTGGATCGGGATTCGTGTACGGGGGAAGCTTGTCCTTGTCAGGGTATGGCAGACCGGGCATCATGTACTTTCGATAGATCTTCTCCCATTCTCCATTGGTGAAGACCTTCTTCTGTGCCTCATTCATCGCTTCCCGCAGCTTGTCATTGCCCTTCTTCACAGCGAGGGCTGCAGGCAGGTCAAGCGTCCAGATTGTAATCGGCATCGAGAGGTTCTTGTCCTGCTTCGCGTAGTCAGCGCCAACCACGGTGTCGAGGAAGTAGGCATCGATTCGTCCGGATTTCAAAGCCGAAACACCAGCATTATTATCCGGGAATCGGACGATTTGTGCGTCGGGGAACTCTCGCTTCCCGTACGCCTCCTGGATCGACCCTTGGACCAATCCAATCCGCTTCTTGCCAACTGACCCTTTGTCTTCAGTGATGCCGGTGCCCGGCTTCGTCATGACTGAGATCGCTCCGACCAGGTTTCCCTCGGCGAAATCGACCATCTTCTGCCGTTCCGGGGTAGCAGCGATTGAGTTCGTCGCCGTGTCCAGCTGGCCGCTGGCTACTGCCGGCAGAAGTGCCGAGAACTCCATAGAGCGCCACTCGACCTTCAGGTTCATTTCCTTTGCGACAGCTTCAGTGAACTCGATGTCGAAGCCCACCCGCTTGCCGTCTTCCAGATATGCGTTCGGCTTCGAGTCAGTCGTTGTTCCGACGACGAGCGTGCCCTCGGTCTTGGTTAGACTCTCTTCTTTCGCCTCGGTACTTCCGCCACAGGCGGATAGCCCCGCAACGAGCGACACCGCCGCGGCTATTGCCGCGATTTTCCTAAGTGAGCGCATGTCGTTCTCCTCTTGTCGTGCCCTGAACTGGGATAGCTCAGAATCGATTGGGGTCCGTGAAGGACAGATCTACGTACGGCGTCTCGCCAGTGAGTTGCTGGGCGATGTACTCCCCCAAGCCTGTTGCATGTTTGAACGCATGCCCGGAGTCACCACCGGCAACATACAGTCGCGGCTCGGAGGCCAGCGGGCCAATTTGGAACTGCATGTCGGGTGAGCGCGTGATCATACATGTGGTCGTGCGGGACGGAGTTGAATCCAGTTGCGGAATGTAGTTGTCCAACAACCCAGAAATGTGCTTCCAGTCCCGATCGCTGACGCCTCGATCCACATGGTCCGCGTCTACCGTGTCATACTCTGGGGAATCTTCTGGACCAATCTTCGCTGCATGCCCGAACACCGCTCCATGCCCCCAAAGTCGATCGCCGTTCGCCACTGCTCTGACGAAGATCGGGAAGCTCTCTAGATCGAAGGAGGCTGTGGCGTCTGGTTTTGGAGCGAACCACGTCATCGGAGTGCGCAATGGATTCAGCGGCATACTCGGTACGAATTTGCTTAACCAGGCTCCGGTGGAAACTATTACTTTCCCTACGCGGAAGGTGCGGGCCGGAGTGACAACCAGAGCTCCACTGTCGTCGAACTTGATGTCTGTCACGGCGGTCTGAGCAATGACTTGAGCACCTGCAGATCTAGCAGCATCCACCGCCGCGACAATAGATGCCTCCGGCCGTACCGCGCCTGATTCCGGGTCCCACAGGCCGATATCTCGAGGATCAAGATTCTCATGCTGAGGGAATCGGTCGAGTAGTTCTTGGCGGCTCAGCCTCTCAAGAGCCACTCCGTGGGCATCAGCTGCTTTGACCACCCCGTCAATGACATCTGATTCGGGCGTTCCGATGAATAGGCCACCGCTGAGCCTGAGCAGCTCCGACGCAGAATCCTTCTCCAGTTCGCGCAGCAGCTCTTGGGAACGACGCGCGACCGTGACGAGCTCTGGCGCTTCCATGCACAGTGTGCGAAAAAGTCTGGTCTCGCCGTGCGACGATCCTTGATTGTGCCCTATTGCGAACTGTTCGATTCCAATGACGTCCTCGCCACGAGCAGCCAGACGCCATAGGGCGGCTGAGCCAATCGCCCCCAAGCCGACAACTGCGAACTCCGCATCAAGTTCCACCAGGCTCCTCCTTCTGATCACGTACTCACACTGACCTGATCACGTGATCAGATTGATGTGACTCAAGCCACTCGCTAGAGATTTATGGAATAGTATGCCACAGAAACGCATCTCTGCAAGGGGCGTCCTGAGTATCTTGTGGCCTGAGCCGTCGAATGGAGCATAGATGTCCAAGTCCGCCCCTACATCCGCCGACGTTGCACGATTGGCAGGAGTCTCCAGACCCACGGTCAATCGCGTACTCGGCGGCTATGGCTACGCCAGTCCCGATACGATCGATAAAGTCAAAGCAGCTGCCACATCGCTCGGATACAGGCAGAACGCCGCAGCCCGGACGTTGTTGACAGGCAGGTCCGGGACCGTCGGCGTCATCGTAGTCGACATCGAGAACCCCTATTTCTCCACCATCGTTGCCGAGGTGTGTCGCGCAGCCCAGGCAGCTGGTTACCAAACGCTCATCATGAGCTCGGAAGGCGACTCCACGGTGGAAGCGCAGGCAGTCGAGGCCATGCTTGCTCAGCGAGTCGATGGCCTGATCATTGCCCCCAACTCAGCTTCGGCAACTGATCACCTGGATGCTGTTACAGCGGTCGGCGTACCGGTCGTCGCCATTGACCGCATACCAGTAGCGTCTCAGCTCAACACAGTCTCAATCGATAACGTGCAAGCAGGATACGACGCGACCTGCCTGCTGATAGAAGAGGGCCGCAAGAGAATCGGCATTGTGACTTATGACCCGCGACCACACGCGGCGATTTGGGCAGCATTGGACACTCCAAACCCACACGAGCTCAACCCATCCCCGCAAAGACTCTTAGGCTACCTGCAAGCCCTACGATCGGCTGGCCTGCGCGCTGACCCCGACCTCATCGCGTTCGCCCCGAAACAGAGCAACAAAGCAGGCTTGGAGGCCACCGACCGACTGCTCAGCTACGGTGTTGACGCTATCTTCGCAACAGACAACGTCTTATCAGTTGGGTCATACTTTTCATTCTCCGCCCATGAAATCACGGTGCCGGATCAACTTTCCTTTGTCGCGTTCGACGACGTCGAGTGGACTAAGCTCACCAACCCTCCGCTAACAGTGGTGGCTCACTCGATCACGTCCATGGGAACTAGGGCTGCAGGGATTCTACTCCAGCGACTGCAATCGCCAAGCGCATCAGCCGAACCCTCCCACCTTGTCTTGGAACACAAGATCATACGTCGCGGAACAACCCGACCTCTATAACCACCCTGCCGCGAACGCGCCAGTGGCATCCCACACAAGTATCATTATGTGTGCCACATCACCCATAAGCAATGAGCTCAGGAGACGCGTATGCCCACCGACCACCCCGTTCAGATCTTCACCGGAGCTCAAGTCTTCGATGGCCACACCTTCCTCGGCGCCCAGGACGTCGTCGTCACCAATGGGACAATCACCTCGGTCGTCCCGGCCGGCACCGCCGTTGCTGCCGAAACCACACAGGGCTCCCCCACACCCACGGTCGTCGACGCCGTCGGCAAGACGCTGACGCCGGGCATCATCGACACCCATGTGCATGTGAAGATGTGGGACGCAGGATCCCTCATGAAGTACGCAGAGCCCTTCTCCTATCCGTTCTACAAGTCGGTGGTGAACCTCAAGGCGACACTGCACGGCGGTGTCACCTTCGCCCGCGACGCCGGGCACGCCGACGCCGGCCTGCGCCTGGCTCTGGAGCGCGGCGACATCGAAGGGCCCAAGCTGCGCCTGGCGATCACCGTGATGAGCCAGACCGGCGGACACGGCGACAGCCTCACGCCGTCCGGCGTCCCCGGACCCAATAGCCTGAGCTATCCGGGCAAGCCCGACTCCGTGGCCGACGGAATCGACGGCGTGCGCAAGAAGACCAGGGAGATCCTGCGCGCCGGCGCCGACCAGATCAAGATCTGTTCGACCGGCGGCGTTATGAGCCCTTCCGACGACCCCCGACACAGCCAGTTCACCTACGACGAGATCCGCACCATCGTCGAGGAGGCCGAGGCACAGGGTACCTACGTCATGGCCCACGCCCAGGGCACGCAGGGGATCAACAACGCGCTGCGCGCCGGCGTCAGGTCGATCGAGCACGGCATCTATCTGGACGAATCCACCATCGAGTTGTTCCTTGCCAATGACGCCTACCTTGTCCCCACCCTGCAGGCGCCACTGGCCGTGATCAAGAACGCCGATGCCGGCATGCCGATCTCCCCGGTCGCCGTGGCCAAGGCCCGCACCGTCGCCCAGATCCACGCCGAGGCCGTCGCCCGGGCGTACGAGGCGGGCGTCAAGATCGCGATGGGCACCGACGCCGGAGTCGGCCCGCACGGTCAGAACCTCGAGGAGATCGAACTCATGGCCGGAGTCGGCATGAGCATCGAGGACGCCCTGACCGCGTCCACGGCCACCGCTGCGGAGCTCATGCACATCGAGGACAGGGTCGGCAGGATCGCGCCCGGGCTGGCAGCCGACATCGTGCTGTTCGACGGCGACCTGTCCCAAGTGGGCGTCGGCGATATCCGGCAGCGGGTCGCGGCGGTCTACCAGGACGGAATCCAGCGCCGGTGAACCGGCCCGATTCCACAGATTCCACCAGAAGGGGAAACCAGACAGTGAACAGACCGACCACCTTCAGCGACTTCCGATCCGATACCGTCACCCGCCCGTCACCCGAGATGCTCGCAGCGATGTCGGCGGCCGAGGTGGGCGATGCGGTCTACGACGACTGCCCCACCACCTCGGCGCTCGAACGGCTGGCCGCCGAGCGACTGGGCAAGGAGGCGGCACTGTTCTTCCCCACCGGGACCCAGTCGAACCTGGCCGGGTTGATGGCCCATTGCGGCCGAGGCGATGAGTACATCGCCGGCCAGCAGGCCCATGTCTATCGCAGCGAGGGCGGCGGTGGGGCGGTGCTCGGATCGATCCAGCCCCAGCCGCTGCCCAATGAGGCCGACGGCACCATCGCGCTCGAGGCCATCGCCGCGGCGATCAAGCCCGACGATTTCCACAATGCAATGACCAAGCTGTTGGCCCTGGAGGACACCTTCAACGGCATCCCCCTGCCGGATGAGTACTTGCAGCAGGCCACCGAGCTGGCCCACGCACACGGTCTGGCAACCCATCTGGACGGCGCCCGGCTGATGAACGCGGCGGTGGCAACCGGGCGCGACCCCGCGTGGATCGCCAGTTGGTTCGACACGGTCTCCCTGTGCCTGTCCAAAGGACTGGGCGCACCGATCGGCTCATTGCTGATCGGCCCCAGGGATCTGATCGAGAGGGCCAGGCGGGTCAGGAAGATGGTGGGCGGGGGCATGCGGCAGACCGGATACCTGGCGGCCGCCGGGATCTACGCTCTGAACAACAATGTCGACCGCCTGCGCGAGGACCACGAACGGGCACAGCGCCTGTCCCAGGTACTCCGTGAGTACCCCGAGCTCGGTGCGGGCGATGCGCAGACCAATATGGTCTTCATGACCCCGGTAGCGGGGTTCGACGCCGCCGCCTTCACCGGTTTCCTGGCCGAACGGGGAATCTTTGTGGGCGGCTATGGGACGCTGCGCTGGGTGACCCACCTGGACGTCGACGATACGGATGTGGAGGCTGTCGCGCGCACCTGTGCGGACTACTTCTGAGCACGCCGGGCACAACGCCGAGTGGCCACGATGTGCCGAGCCCCGAGACAGGGGCTCGGCGAGGCGTGGCCAGCTGGGGAAAGGGGATGGCGGAAACCGTCCACGTGGCGGGCACGGCGACGCATAGGATGAGGGAGGATGGCACGATCCGCGCCCCTCGCACCCAACGGACAAGGACCTCGACGATGGCTATACGACCCCGCGGCACCACACTGTTCGATGTGGCGCGCGCCGCCGGAGTCTCGAAGTCCACCGCCGCCCGGGTCCTGGCCGGCGAGGGCTCGGCCAGCGCCCAGGCCGTCGAGAAGGTCAAGAAGGCCGCGGCCGATCTGGGCTACACCCCCAATGCCATCGCCAAGGCCATGGTCTCCGGCTCCTCGCACACGATCGGCATCCTGGTCCCCGACGTCGCCAGCGCCTTCTTCGCGGCAGTGGTCCGCGGCTTCACCGACACCGCCAGGGCCGCCGGCTTCGAGGTCATGCTGGGCAACACCGACCGCACCGACGCCGACGAGGACCGCAGCCTGGAGGTCTTCATCGAACACCGCGTGGCCGGTATCGCCCTGGCCCCGCACAACCGCGCTCATTCAGCGCCCCTGGCCCGACTGATCGACCGGGGCTTCCCCCTGGTCATGCTCGACCGTCCCACTCCCGCAGCCCCGGGGGCCGACGTTGTAGGGCTGGACCATGCGGCGGCCGGAGCGCTGGCGACCGAACACCTCCTGGACCAGGGCCACCGGGCCATCGCCGTGGTCGTCTCCGATTCCACCCGAATCCCGCGCATCCTGGCAGACGCGCCGGCCGATCGCCTCGACGACGAGGTCCTGCGCCCTGATGAGCTGCGCCTCCTGGGCTACGTCAGGGCGCTGCGGGCCCACGGCCTGCAGCCGGATCCCGAGCTGGTCGTCGAGGTCCCCTACACTCCGCAGGAAGCGCAGGAGGCCGTCCGAGACTTCCTCACCGGCACACGCGACGCGGGCAGCGCGGGCACGGCCCCTGCCGGCAGCGACGGCACCCCCACCGCCACCTCGGCTACGGCCCTGCTGTGCACGGACTCGCTCATGTCCACGGCCGGCTACCGGGCGTTGATCGACGCGGGCATCGCCTACCCGGACGATATGTCCTTCCTGGCCTTCGACGATCAGGACTGGTGCACGATGGTGCGCCCGGCGGTCAGCGTGATCGCCCAGCCGGACGTGCAGCTGGGACAGCAGGCCGCCTCGGCGCTGATCGCCCGAATCCGCGGCGACCGGGCGGGGGCAAAGCACACGGAGCTCGCGGCGCAGCTGATGGTGCGGGGCTCCACCGCACGGCCCCCGGCACACTCGCTGGCCGAGGCGTGAATCGACTGACCGGTTCATGTCGTCCGCAGGCGGTGCGAACGACATGAACCGGTCAGTCGATGTCAGAAGCCGGAATCGAGTGTCGATTCCCCGTTTCCCCCGTTACTGCAGCTTCCACTCCCAGTAGTTCCAGAACATATTCGGTGCCACCGCGATCGCGTCGACCCCCGAAACGGTGTTCCGCGCGCCCACGATATCGGGGAACTGGAAGATCGGCAGGGACACCGCATCGTTGACGATGTTCTTCTCGATCTGCTCCTCGATCGCGACCTGCTTGGACTCATCGGTCTCGCCCTGCAGCTGATCGTAGAGCTTGTCGACCTCCGGGTTCTTGTATCCGCCGTGGTTGTGGTTGCCCCCGGAGCGCCAGAACTGCACGGTCTGGGTCACGCCCAGGTGCTCATTGCCCCACCCCGCGGTGGAGACATCGTACTGACTGGTGTCCGGCAGCAGCGCGCTCCACTGCACCTGCGCATTCGCCTGCACGTCGAAGCCGGCTGAATCCGCTGCCTCCTTGATCAGCTGGAACATCTGCTCGCGCCGCTCGTTGCCCTTGGCGTAAAGGAATCGGACCTTCGGCTTGCCCGACACCCCTGCTTCCTTCAGCAGCTGCTTGGCCTTGTCGATGTCCTGCTTGCCCAGCACCGAATCGAAGCCCGAGGCCTTGACGACCTCGTCGTAGTGCGGGGAACCGGGCACCTGGGTGAACGAGTTGCGCACGGTGATGTCGTCCTTGAGCGGCTTGACGATATCGCTGACGATCTTCTCGCGCGGGACCGTCAGCAGGAAGGCCTCGCGGACCTTGCGCGCCTTCTCCGCATCACCACCATAGGTCTTCGGATCGAAGGCACCCCCATTGTTCTGCGCCAGATCCAGGCGCTCATAGGAGTCGCCGTAGTTCGAATCGATCTTGACTCCGTCGATCGCCTGCATCGACTTGAGGATGTCGGCGGTGGCCTGCGGATTGATCAGATCCGCTTCGCCGTTCTGCAGCGCCTGCACCTGCGCATTGGGGTCCGAGTTGTAGCGGATGGTGACCTTGTCGATGCTGGGATTCCGCTCGCCCTTGTAATCATCGCGCTTCTCCAGGGTGAGGAACTGCCCCTCCTGGTAGTCCGTCATCTGATACGGGCCCGTGTTGACCAGCAGGTCCTTGTCCTCGGGCATCTTGGTGAAGTTGAAACCCGTATTCCAGACATTGGCGACCTTGGCCAGGGAGGTCTTGTCGTCGTCCTTGAACGCCCCCAGAATCGCATCATTGGCCTTGGTGGCATCGTCGATGCCCAGCGCCTTCTTCGCCACGATGTGCGCGGGCAGGCCGGAGTCCTGCAGTGACAGGTTCGTCTCCCAGTCGGCGAAGGGCTGATCGTAGGTGAAGGTCACGCTCTTGAGGTCATCGGAGACCTCCGGGTACTTCGTGATCTTCCGCAGCCCGAAGCTCGAGGCGTTGAACAAGACGTTCTCGCCCTTCTGCTTCTTGACGTTTCCCTCGTCGTCCTGGGCCTTCTCCAGGTCGCCCGTGTTGAAGTTGCCGCTGCGCGCGCCCCAGCCCAACACCAGGTCGGCCGCCGTGTACGGAGTGCCATCCGACCAGGTGGCGGTGTCCGCGATCGTGTACTTGACCTTCATCGGCTTGTCGGAGACCTTCTCCATGGTGCCGAAGGACTTGTTGTCGGCCACCTTCAAGTCCTTGTCGTAGTACTTGAAGGAGTCGCTCATGAGGTACACGGTGTTGGCATTCGTGGTCGCCGTCGACGCGCTCGACCAGATGTTCGAGGAGTAGAACGGCTGGTTCCACATGACCTTGACCTCGCCACCGCCAGCGGCATCGGCGGAGCCTCCGCCGGCATTGTTCGGGGTGCACCCGGCCAGCACCAGCGCCGCCGTGGCGACCGCCGCCCCGATGCTCAGGATTCGCTTCTTCATCTCTCTTCCTTTCGAGAGTCCGTCCAGGAGTGCGGGGCCCTCACCCCATCATTGGGAACGCTCCCAACCACCTGCCGGTTCAAGTATGTTGTGGATCACAGACGGTGTCAATACAATTTCCGCGCCTCGCGCACCGCACCCGAAATTCCGGGACCTCTCCCGGACTTCCGGGACCTCGGCCACGGCACATTACACACCGCACCCGAGGTCCCCGCTCAGTCGGCGGCCACCGCACCGCCCGCGCGGCGCGGGTCGGCACTGGCCGCAGCGCGGCCGTGCGCATCGATCGTGATGCCCTCGTAATTGCCCATGAGCGTGTACCAGGGACCGGCCGGCTTCGACCACAGCCCCACCTGCGAGGTCCAGTCCTCGAAGCCGCGCTGCACATCCGGCGCGAAACCGGATTCCAACATCACGCCGGGCCGCCAACCGAAGGCCGGATCATGCGGCCGGGCGCCGAACCGGGGTGCCGCCACCGACTGTTCGATCGTCATCCCGAAGTCCACCAGGTTGACCACGTTCTGCAGCACGCACGCCACGATCGACACGGACGGCGAACCGCCGACGACCACCGGAACCCCGTCGCGCAACAGCACGTGCGGGGCCAGGTAGACCATCGCCTTCTCCCCCGGCGCGGGCATCCCGCGCTGGAAGAAGGAGCCGCCGCCGGCCAGCTGGAAGCCCTCGGCGAACAGCCCGTTGACCCAGGCCGAGGCCATATGCGAGTGCGTCAGACTGGCCACATTGCCCTCGGCGTCGACGGCGGACACGTGGATCGTGCCGGGCACCGGCATCGCCGCGGGACCGGGCACCCCACCCTGGGTCCGGACCCGGGCCAGGCGCGCGGCGGCGAAACCGGGATCGCGCAGACCAGCGAGGTATTCGGCGGACTCATAGGGCCGGCCGCGGTGCGGGGTCGAATAGTAGACCTCGTTGTGCACCTGGACCAGCAGTTTGAGCGTCTCGAAGGACTCGCTCGGCGCGCCCATCGCGGCCAGGTCCACGTGGTCGAGCATCGCGAGCGCCTCCACGAGCATCTGCCCGCCGTCGTCCGGCGGCGCAGACCCCAGCACGTCCAGGCCCCGGTACGTCCCGGTGACCGCATCGTCCCACTGCGGCTGGGCCGACTCGAAGTCCTCACGCGCCATCACCCCACCGCCGCGCCGGTTCTCTGCGACCACGGCACGGGCGAAGTCGCCCAGATAATAGGAGTCGCCCTCGTTCGCCAGGCGCTCCAGGGTCGCCCCCGCCTGGTGCTGCACCAGTGTCTCGCCCGGGGTCAGCAGGCTGCCCGAGGGGAAGAACGCCTTGCGCATATCGGCGTTGATGCCCAGATTGGCCTGCGATTCGTACATCAGCGCGTACAGGAAGGGATTGACCTCCACTCCCTCGTGCGCACAGGCGATGGCCGGTGCCAGCAGTCGCGCCGCGCCCAGCCGGCCCAGCCGGGCGGCCCCATCGCGGAAGGCCGGCCACCAGCCGGGCACGGGATTGCCGCGCCCGCCGTTGAGATCCTCGTTCCCGCCGAAGCCCGGCAAGGGCGCCAGCGGCGCGTGCACATTGCCGTTGAGATAGGTCGATTCGCCGTCCACCGTGCGCGACAGCAGGCTCAGCCCGCCGGTCAGCGAGGTCATATGCGGTTCGACGATGAGCTGGGTGGCCGCCGCCGCCAGCACGGCGTCCACCGCATTGCCGCCGGCCGCCAGCGCATCGGCGCCGGCCTGGGCCGCGGCCGGGTGGCTGGTCACGACCAGGCCGCGTTCGCCCTCGACCCGGGGCTTGGGGCCGATCACGGCCGCGGGCGCGCCCGCCGGATAGTACTGCGAAGCCATCACTTCGTCCTCTCGTTCGTCTGTTCGGACTGCGCCGCAGGGGCATCGGCACGTTCCGCCGGGTTCGCGGCGGCCGGGTCCCCGGCCGTGCCGCGGACGCGGTCGGCGACCCTGGCCTCGGCGGACCGGTTCGCCGGATCCCCGTAACCGCCGGCGCCGGCCGTCTCAATCGAGGCCCACTGGCCGGGCTGGAGCACGGTGTACCCGTGGTCCACCGGGGGCGCGTCGGGGCTCAGCTCGCACCGCGCCGAGGCCCCCGGTCCCCCACCGAACAGGCCCCAGGGCTGCGAGCGCTGCCGGGAGGTGTCGAGCCAGAAGTGCACGTCCTCGGCCTCCACCCGCACCTTCCGGCGGATGCCCATGCCGCCGCGGAACTCGCCGTCGCCGCCGGAGCCGTCGATCAGCTCATAGGCCTGGACCATCAACGGGTATTCGGTTTCCAGGGACTCCACCGGCAGGTTCGAGGTGTTCGTCATGTGCACCTGCACCCCGTCGAGCCCGTCCTTGTTGTACCGCGCGCCCGAGCCGCCGCCGATCGTCTCGAGGTAGACGAAGTCGCGGCCGCGCACGGGGTCGTAGCCGGAGAAGTGCACCCCGGTGTTCGCGCCGTTCGAGGCGCCTGTGACCCGGGTGGGAACGGCCGGGGCGAGCGCCCCCTGGATCAGGTCGACGATCCGCTGACTGGTCTCGCTGCGGCCGTTGACGGCCGCCGGCGCCCGGCAGTTCAGGATCGAACCGTCCTCGGCCTCGATGGTGATCGGCCGGTACAGCCCGGCGTTGGGCGCGATGTCCGGATCGATGAGCGTCTTGACCGTGTAGTAGACCGATGCGTAAAGCCCCGTCCACACCACATTGACGCTGGCGCGGACCTGCGGCGGATTGCCCGCGAAGTCGAAGAGCATGGTGTCCCCGGCTACCACGATCCGCACCTTGAGCGTGAGTTCATCGTCGAGTTCGGGGCAGTCGAAGCAGTCCGTGAACGTGTATTCGCCGTCCGGGAAGGCCGCGATCGCAGCGCGGGTGCGCCGCTCCGTGTAGTCCAGCAGCTCATCGCCGGCCGCGCGCATCGTATCGCGTCCATAGCGTTCACACAGTTCCGTATAGCGGGTGATGGCCACGCGGTTGGCGGCCTCCTGGGCCCGCAGGTCCGCGCGGCGCTCGGCCGGGATCTGGCAGTTGAGCAGGATCAGGTCCAGCAGTTCGTCCTGTCGCACGCCCTGCCGCACCAGGTGGACCGGCGGGATCCGGATCGCCTCCTGGAAGATGTGGGCGTGCCCGCGGTCGCCGAAGTCAGCGTGGTGGGCCAGGGTCGCGGCCCAGGCGCTGAGCACGCCGTCGATGAAGATCGGCACCGCCAGGACGATATCGGGCAGGTGCGAACCGCCGCCGGTGTAGGGGTCGTTGCCGATGAACACATCACCGGGTCCGATCGCCTCGGCCGGGTGGCGCTCGCGGATCGCCGCGACCACGCCCATGAGCGAGCCCAGGTGCAGGGGCGAGCCGCCCTCGTCCTGCGCGATCGCATTGCCCTCGGCGTCGAACAGCGAGGCCGTGCAGTCCCTGCGCTCCTTGATGTTCGGCGAGAAGGCGGCCTTGACCAGGGTCTCGCTCATCTCCTCGACGATCGTCGCCAGGGCGGATCCGATCACCTCCACCAGCACGGGGTCGAGGGTGGGCGTGGCCGAGGTCTTCTGTTCAGTCATCGGATTCGTCTCCAATCGAGATCACCAGGTTGCGCCGAGCGTCCACGGTGCAGGTGTCGCCGGGCAGCAGGACGGTGGTCGTGTCCATCTGATCGATGATCGCAGGGCCGGTCACCACATCGCCCGGGCACAGCCGGGAGCGGTCGTACAGGCCGGCCTCCCGGTAGACCCCGGCTCCGGTGTACAGCCGCCGGCTCCCGGTCCGTGCGCTCTCCGCAGCCGAGGCGCCGGCGGGGTTCACAGCGTTCGCCGCGCCCGCAGGGTCCGCAGTAGTCGCAGCGTCGGCGGGCTCTGCGGCACCGGCGGGGGCCTCGGCACCGGCCGAGGCGACCTCCACCTTGGGGGCGGCGCCACTGGCCTGGACGCGGAAGGTGACCGCCTCGATCGGCGACTCCTCATCCACATAGCCGTAGACGCGTTCGTGTGCGGCGCCGAAGGCCACCACCAGCTCGCCGAGCAACTCGGCGCTGATCCGGCCGGCGGGGACCTCGACCGGCAGTTCGAAGTTCTGGCCGCGGTAGCGCAGCTCCGCGCGGCGCACCAGGGTCCGGCCGGCCCCAGGCACCTGCTGGGAGTCGAACCAGTCCTCGGCCTGCGATTCGAGGCCGGCGAAGGCCGCGGCGATCCGACTGGCCGAGGCCGGATCGGAAGGGTCGACCGGGGTGATGACGGTGCGCATGAAGTCGGTGCGGACGTCGGTCATGAGCAGGCCCATGGCCGACTGGGCGCCGGGGACCTCGGGCACGACGATCGTGCGCATGCCCAGTTCCCGGGCCAGCCGCGAGGCGTGCAGGGGACCTGCGCCACCGAACGGGACCAGCGCGTAGTCGCGCGGATCGTAGCCGCGGCGCACGCTGACCACGCGGATCGCCCTGGCCATGTTCGCGGTGACCACCCGCAGGATGCCGAGTGCGGCCTCGGCGGTCGACAGGCCCAGAGGGCCGGCCACCCGGTCCACGGCCGCGGCGGCCGCGCCCGCGTCGATCTTCATCTGCCCGCCGAGCAGGTATTCGGGATCCAGGGCGCCGAGGACGACGTTCGCATCGGTCACCGACGGCTCGAGCCCCTTTCCGTAGCAGGCCGGGCCCGGGTCCGCGCCGGCCGACTGCGGGCCGACGCGCAGGTGGCCGCCGGAGTCGATCCAGGCCAGCGAGCCGCCGCCTGCACCCACCGTGTGGATGTCGAGCATGGGCGAACGGATCGGCCGGCCGTCCAGTTCCATCCCGGCGGTCAGCTTGGGTTCGCCGTTCTGGACGAGTGAGATGTCCGATGAGGTCCCGCCCATATCGAAGGTGATGATATCCGGGTGGCCGGCGGCCAGGCAGATCTGCGCGGCGCCCACCACACCCGTGCTGGGCCCGGAGAGGACCAGGCGCACGGGCAGGTCCTCGGCAGCGGTGAAGGGGATGACCCCGCCATTGCTCTGGGTCACGTGCGGGGTCGCAGCCAGCCCGGCCGAGGCCAGGGTGGTGCGCAGGCGGACCAGGTAGTCGTGGACGACCGGGCCCACATAGGCGTTCGTGACCACGGTCGACAGGCGTTCGTATTCGCGGAACTCCGGGAGCACATCCGATGACAGGGAGACGTAGCAGTCGGGGAATTCCTCGGCGATGATCTGGCCGATCCGGCGCTCGTGGTCCGGCACCAGGTAGCTGTAGAGCAGGCACACGGCGATCGCCTTGACGCCCTGGTCGCGCAGGGTGGCCACGGCCGCGCGGACCTCTGATTCGTCCAAGGGGATTTCGACGGCGCCGGTGTGGCGGACGCGTTCGGTGACCTCCAGCCGGGATTCGCGCGGGACGAAGGGCTCGGGCTTGTCCGCCTGCGGATCATACATATCGGGGCGCCGACCGCGGCCCAGCTCCAGCAGATCGCGGAATCCGCGCGTGGTGATCAAGCCGGTGGGCACGCCGCGCCCGGTCAGCAGGGCGTTGGTCCCCACCGTGGTGCCGTGGGCGAAGTAGTCGACCTCGCCGATGTCGCGCCCCAGCCGGCCGAGGAGTTCGCCGACCCCCGTGAGGATCGCCTGGCCGGGGTCGGCCGGCGTGCTGGAGACCTTGCGCACGTGCAGGCTCCCGGTCGCGTCGTCGAAGACGCAGACGTCCGTGAATGTTCCGCCGGTGTCGACGCCGATGCGTAGGCTCACGCCGGTTCCGCCTTTCTGGTGGGTGTGGTGATTCTGGCGGGAATCCCGTTTGGGAACGTTCCCACACTTGATTATGTGCGCTGAGTCATAGGCGAGTCAAGAGGCAGGGCCCCACCAACCCCACCCCAAACCGAACCCACCAACACAGCAGGCGATTTGGTCTGAGAATTTGGCGATTCTTCGGACCAAATCGCCTGCCGCGCACATCGCCCATGCGAGCGGGCCGGGTAACCCCGGCGCGAACGGAGGAATCCGGCTCAGCCGGCGGTGGCCTCGGCCGCGTATTCCCAGGCCAGCGCAGCCAGGGCAGCCGCGCCGTCGGACAGGAAGCCGTCATCGAAGCGGGCCTGCGGCGAGTGGTTCGTCGCGGCCGTCGCCGGGTCCAGGTCCGCCGGGGTGATGTAGTAGAAGAGGTAGGCGCCCGGCACCCGCTCGAGCACATAGGAGAAGTCCTCCGAGCCCATGCCGGGGTCGGACATGTTTTGCGCGCGGGCGGCGCCGAAGGTGGGCTCGATCGTGCGCAGCGCCAACCGCGCGCAGGCCGGATCGTTGACCGTCGGCGGATACTTGTTGACCCACTCGACCTCGGCTGTGCACCCGTGGCCGGCGGCGATCGAGTTCGCCAAGTCCGTGGCCAGCCGGCCGAACCTCTCCGTGTTCTCCTTGGACAGGGTGCGCACGGTCGCGCCGAGGAAGGCCTCGGCGGGGATGGTGTTCGTCGCCTCTCCCCCGCGCAGGTTCGTCACCGTGGCCACGACCGGATCGAAGACACTGAAGCGCCGGGTGATCATGGTCTGCAGGGCCTGGCCGAACTCCAGCAGTGGGGCGATCGGGTCGATCGCCGTCGACGGGGTGGAGCCGTGGCCGGCGACCCCGTGGAAGGTCACGAACAGTTGATTGGAACTGGCCAGCATCGTGTTCCCACGCGTTTCGAAGGTGCCGGGCGTGTTCAGCCGCGCCTGGACGTGGAGCCCGAAGGCCGCGTCGACCGGGGTGCCCGCCACGTCGAGGAGTCCCTCCTCGAGCATCGGCAGCGCGCCACCAGGGCCCTCCTCACCGGGTTGGAACATGAAGACCACGGTGCCGCGCAGCTGATCGCGGTGGGCCGCCAGCAGCCGGGCCGCTCCCACCAGACCGGCGGTGTGCAGGTCGTGGCCGCAGGCGTGCATGTTCCCATTGGTCGAGGCGAAGTCCAGACCGGTGTCCTCGATCACGGGCAGTCCGTCCATGTCCCCGCGCAGCAACACGGTGGGGCCGGGCAGCCCGCCGCGCAGGACCGCCGCGATCGAACTCAAGGACTCACCCGTGGTGATCTCCAGCGGCAGGCCGGCCAGGGCCTCGAGCACCATGGCCTGAGTGTTCGGCAGATCGTTGCCCAGTTCGGGGATCCGGTGCAGTCTACGCCGCAGGTCCACCAGATCGGCCGAAATGGCCTGGGCCTCGCCGGGGAAGTCGATGTTCGCGTTCGTCATGCTTGTCCGCCTCTCGCTATGGGATCGTTCCCACTATAGCGATGATGTGGTTGAGGTCACCATGGTGCGCGGGGGTTGCGGGCGGGCGGGGTGCGCGCGTAAATCATTGGGCCGTTTATCTCAGATTGGACCGGATGAACGGTCGAATCTGAGATAAACAGCCCAATGATTTGCGGGATCCACTTGCAGCGCCCATTTGCGAACGCCGAGCGTCGAGCCCCTACCGCGCCAGACGCGCCCAGGCCAGGCCCGCCAGCGCCGCGGCCTGATCCGGCAGCAGCGCATCGTCGAACTCGACCAGCGGCGAATGGTTCGTCGCGGCCTGCGCCGGGTCGATGTGCTCGGGGCTGACCTGGAAGAACAGGAATGCGCCCGGCACCTCTTCGAGGACGTAGGAGAAGTCCTCGGAGCCCATCACCGGATCCGGCGATTCCACTACCCGCTCCGCACCGAACATCCCGCGCAGCGCATCAAGGGCGAAGGCCGCCTCGGCGTCGTCGTTGACCGTCGGCGGGTACTGCTCGATCCAGTCGACCACGGCCTCGGCCCCGTGCGAGGCCGCCACCGATTCGGCCAGCCGGCGCGCCAGGACGGGGAACTTCGCGGTGGTCTCGGCCGACAGGGTGCGCACGCTGGCACCCATCTTCGCCTCACCGGGGATCGCATTGACGGCCGTCGAGCCGTCGAGCTGCGTGATCGTCGCGACGACAGGGTCGAACACGCTGAACCCGCTGGTCACCATGCCCTGGAAGGCGTGGCAGAAGTCGATGAGCGGCAGCACGGGGTTGAGCGAGTCCTGCGGGCGCGAGGCGTGGCCGGCCTTGCCGCGGAAGGTCACGAACAGGCGGTTCGCGCCGGCCATCATGGTGCCAGGCCGGGTCAGGAACAGGCCCGGTTCGCCGCTCCACACGTGGATGCCGAAGGCCGCATCCGGCTTGCCGCCCACAGCATCCCACATGCCCTCGTCGAGCATGACCTTGGCGCCGCGGTCGGCCTCCTCGCCGGGCTGGAACATGAAGATGACGTCGCCGTGCAGCTGCTCGCGGTGCGCGGCCAGGAGCTTGGCCGCGCCCACCAGGCCGGAGATGTGCAGGTCGTGGCCGCAGGCGTGCATCGCCCCGTTGGTCGAGGAGTAGTCCAGGCCGGTCGCCTCGGCCACGGGCAGCGCGTCCATGTCCCCGCGCAGCAGCACGCTGGGCGTGCGGGTTCCTGCGGCCGAGGTCCCAGCAGCCGGGGCACCTTCCGCCCCGGCTGCGGTTCCGGTTCCGGTTCCGGTTCCGGCGGCATCGGCCGCAGGAACCCGCACGCCCCCGCGCAGCACCGCCACGACCGAGGACAGATCCCGTCCCGTGTGGATCTCCAGTCCCAGCCCCTCGAGTTCGGCCAGCACGCGGGCCTGCGTGCGCGGCAGCTCCAGGCCGGTTTCCGGATCGCGGTGCAGGTCGCGGCGCAGGTCCCGCAGGTGATCGGCCAGTGCTCTGGCCTCCGCGCGGAAGTCCGGGGCCGAGGTGGTGCTCGGGTCGGTGCTCATCGTCGTGTCTTCTTCCCAGCGGGCAGAGGCTCTCCCGCCTTGTTCATACGCTTAGTTTCACGGACCCCTCCATTCAAGCACGCGCGATGAACGAGGTGTGGGTCACCCCGGGTGCATGCGCCTTCTGCCCAAACACCATCTCAGCGCGGAAACTACCTGCTGTAACAGGTAGTTTCCGCGCTGAGATGGTGTTTCCGGGCATGGGGAGGGCACAGCCGGGGCATCGGGTAGTTTGGGCGCATGAGCACTCCGGAGACGCCGCACACATCACCCGCCACATCACCGCAGACGCCATCGCACCCATCGGCAGCCACACCGGGCGAGTGGGAACGGCTCATCCTGGCCGAACTCGACCGGCGCGCGCCCGAACTGCTCGAACTCGCCGGGGACCTCATCCGCATCCCCAGCGAGAATCCCGCCGGAGACTGCAGCGCCATCGCCGCCTTCACCGCCGGCTGGCTGAATGAGCACGGGATCGAGGCGCAGCTCCACACCGTCGACGATGTGCCGAACGCGGGCCCCGGCCGGGTCAATGTAGTGGCCCGGCTGAGCCCCGAGCACCTCCTCGCCGAAGCTCCGCGGCATCTGGCGCTGGCCGGCCACTACGATGTGGTGCCCATCGGCGATGCCGAGCGCTGGGATTTCCCGCCCCTCGCCGGCGATGTGGTCGACGGGTACCTGCGGGGCCGCGGCGCCTCGGATATGAAGGCGGGGCTGGCAGGACAGATGCTGACCATGGTCGTACTGCGCGATCTGGGCGTACCACTGGCAGGTCCCATCACCTTCGCGGCGGTCTGCGATGAGGAGACCGGCGGTGTCACGGGCTCACCCTGGGTGCTCGACCACGGGCTGTTGGACTCGGTGACCGGTGCGGTCATCGCAGAGCCGGCCGAGCGAGGCTTCCCGACGATCGGGCAGAAGGGCCTGAACAAGCTGCGCATCACGATCGACGGCACCCCGGGGCACGGCTCGCTCCAACCCCTGCACGGGACCTCGGCGAATCTGCTGGCGGCCAGGGCAGCGCTCGCGCTGCAGAAGCTCTGGGAACTGGAGGCCGAGCCACCGGAGTCGGTGCGCCCGCTCATCGCGGATTCCATCGACTACGCCGAGGCCCGTACCGGCGATGAGCCCGGCGCCTACCGCCCCGGCATCAGCCGGGTCTTCAGCCATGTGACGGTCAACATCGGCACGCTCCACGGCGGCACCGGGGTCAATGTGGTGGCCGACCGGGCCGTGCTCGAGGTCGACACCAGGATCCCGATCGGCCTGCGCCGCGCCGATGTCAACGCACGGGTGGTCGAACTGCTGGCCGGCGCCGGAGTCCACGTGACCGACGAACGCGCCGCGGCCGTAGCCGGCGGGCACACACCCAACGCCCGACTCGAGATCGCAGCCCAGGCCTCGGAGGCGAACTGGACCGACCCCGCGGACCCGATCGTCGTGGACCTGGTCGGCGCTCTGCGCGAGGTCGTCGGGCCCGAAGCCAAGGGCGTGCTGCAATGGGCATCGAGCGATGCGCGCTTCTTCCGCGCCCATGGCATCCCCGTCCTGCAGTACGGTCCGGCCGAGCTGCCCTGCGTGCACGGCTTCAACGAGCGCTGCAAGGTGACCGATGTGGTGGACACCGCGAAGGTCTTCGCACTCACGGCCGTGCGCTACCTGGGCCTGGCCTAGGCGGAGGCCTGAGCCGACGCCACACCCGCGCCCGCACCCGGGCGACTCCGCGCCCGCGCCCGGCGCGCTCGGTCCGCACCCAGGCAGCGCCGGGACCTCGGACAGTGGAAAACAGGCACGGGACACCCGGGCGCGGCGGCCTCGGCGGCGGTATATTCGAAGCACCGAACCGCCCACCCCACCAACCCCTTGGAGGACTGATATGTTCGCACCGGATAGCTTCGCGCGCGTCGACGCCGTCGTCTCGGCGGCCCCCGGCACCTGGCGGATCGCAGCGCACTTCGACGGGGTGCCCGTCTACACGCGCGAGCCCGGCGCGCAGGTGCCGGCGGCCAGCACCATCAAGTTGGCGATCCTGCTGGCCGTGCTGCGCGCGGTCGAATCCGGCAGGCTGCGCTTCTCGACCGATGTCGACCTGGCGGTGCGGCGCGTGGGCGAGTCCGGGGTCCTGGCCGATATGCCAGCGGTGCACACGCTGCCGCTGCGCGAGGTGTTGAGCCTGATGATCACGGTCAGCGACAACGACGCGACGAACGCCGCGATCGACGTGGTCGGATTCGCCGAGGTCAATGCGGCAGCGGCCTCGCTCGGCTGCGATCAGACGGTGCTGGCACGCTACATGATGGACGCCGAGGCCGCCGCGGCCGGGCGCGACAATCTCACCAGTGCGCACGACCAGGTGCTCCTGATCGAAGCGCTGACGGGGATTCGCGGGGTGGATTCACTCGATGCCTCCGCGCCGGAAGCCGGTGCTGGGGTCCCTGCCGGCGTCACGGCCGGGTCTGGGGCAGGTGCCGGGGCCAGCACGCCCGCGGCCTCGCAGCCGGAATCCGCAGATCCGGAGTCAGCGCAGTCTGGGCCCGAGGACACCACCTCCGAACCGGCGCTGACGGAGGAGTCCGTCCGGCGGGCCAAGGGGATGCTGGCTCGCCAGCAGTTCAGGGACAGGATCCCCGCACTGTTGCCCGAGGGTACTCCCGTGCTGCACAAGACCGGCGACCTGGCCGGGATCTATCACGATACGGGTGTAGTTGAATTACCCGGCGGCAACGCCCTGAGCCTGTCGATCCTGGGCAGCGACTTGAGCGCCGAGGACGCACACACCCCCGGCGACACCATCGCCCGGATCTCCCGCGCCCTGTTCCAGGCCGTCACGAACTGACCCGCTGAAGCCCCAGAGTTCCACTACGCCCCAAAATGTCGATATATCGGCGTTTCGGGCTGAATTTCGACAATTCAGGGCGTAGTGGAACTTAGATCGGGGCACCCAGGGGGACTTGTGGGAGGGTGTCGTCGAAGCTGATGATGCGCTCGACGATGTTTTCCCAACGACGGGCCAGCAGCCGGTTACGCGGCTCGACCCCAGATAGCAGGTCCAGGATCTCGAAGCGCACCGATTCATGCAGGTCGGCGCTGAGCAGGCTCGCGGTGAACCGGTTGAGCAGGGCCCAGGCGATCGTCCGCTCCGTCTTCCCCTCAGCCGAAGCCACCGCAGCGCCGGCGGAGTCCCCTCCGGTTTCCGCGGTGTCGGTTCTCCGAGCACCACACCCACCCGCACCGAAGGCGAACCCCTCGTCCAGGCTGCGTAGCGCGCGGCCGGCGGTCGCGGCAACGATGGCTGCCAGGACCTCGGGGGCCTGCTGCGCCACCCGGTTGAGGCGGGCCGGGGCCAGCAGGGGCGAGGCCACGGCCTCGGTGCCGGCGCGCACGATCGCCTCGATGTCGGCCGCCCCCGAGGTCCGGTGGGCGAAGCCGCCGGCCGGCGGCGTCACTCCCCCGGCAGGCGGGACCAGCAGCGGGCGGATGTGTTCGGGCACCCTCAGGAAGTCCGCGGCGAGCACGCGGTTCACGGCCTGGAGCGCGGCCAACTGCTCATCGACGGGAACGGCCGACACCGCCCAGGCCGGCGGAGCAGTCGAGGCGGACACCGAACCGGAGGCGATGCCGGCAACCGCGCTGGAAGCCGCCGAGCCGGAAGAAGCCGCACTGGAAGCCGGACCGCCGCCGACCAGCCCGTAGGAGCGCCGGGTGCCGCCGATGGCCTTGAGGACGCTGACCGCGTGGAAGCGGTGCAGCAGGTAGAGCAGGCGGAAGCGGCGCTCGACCTCGTGCGGATCGGACCCGACCGGGACCACGGCCGGACTGAACCGGGCCAGGGCGGCAGCGCGTACCTCGATCACGGAGGCCAGGGTGTCCAGGGGTTCGCCGTGGGCCTTCCAGGTCGAGCCGGTGGCGTCGGCATACCATTCCTCGCGCGAATCCGCGTCCGTCGAGTACTCCAGGGCTACGCAAGTGGTACCACCGGCAAGGCGCGGGCCCTCAACCTGAGGCGCACCCAACTCGCGAGTACCACCGGCCAGGCGCGGGCCCTCACCAACAGGGGCACCCAGCTCGCGAGCGCCACCGGCAGGGCGCGCCTTGTCACCGTAGAGGGCTGCGATCGCATGGCGGTCCCACTCCCCCAAACCAGTGGGGTACGGGACCCCCTCGCCGGTCGGGACGCAGGGCGCGCCGGTGGCGTCAAGGGCGAACACCGGTCCCGGATAGTCCATCACCGACAGGTGCGGGTGGTGGTGGCTGGCGAAGTTGTGGGCCACGCCCAGCGAGTGCCCGATCTCGTGGGCCGCGAGCGCGGCCATCCGCGCCACTACGACCGATTCGACGAGCCGCGCGCCGCTCGGGCGGGAGGGCTCGGATTCGGTCGAGCCGTCCGCCGCGGCCGCCGACTGCCCGTACGGCGCCAAGACGGCCTCGGTGATGGCGCGGACCTCTTCGATGCGCTGCGAGCCCATGACCACACAGCCCTTGAGGATCTCGCCGGTGCGCGGGTCCAGCTGGCCCTTGCCGAAGGACCAGCCGCGGTCGGCGCGGTGGCACCAGGTGATGGTGCCGTAGCGCGGATCGTAGAGGTCTTCGCCGGCTGGCAGGAGTTCGACGCGGAACCGGCCGGGGTGGCCGGCTGCGGCGAAGGCCTCGGCCCACCAGTTGAAGCCGGCGAGCATCGCCGCGCGGTACGGTTCGGGGATCGCGGGGTCCAGCCGGTAGACGATGTCGTGGGCCAGCCGGTGCCGGGGCGCGTAGGTGCGCCGCGCGTCCGTATGCCCGACTTCGTCGAAACGGTGGGTCGTGAAATAGGCCATCGCGCCGGACTCCGGGTCCAATGGCACCGGCTGATAGCCGGGTTCGGGCAGCGGACGCAGGGTCACGCGCTGGGTGATGGTCACGGCCTCGGCCGGGGCGGGTGCACCGGGGCGGCCCGGAGGCGGGGTGGGGCCCGAGGCGTTCTCCGCCGTCCCGGCGGGCACGCCCGGATACGGCCCGGCCGAGGGATCGGCCTTCACCGCAGCCGTGCTTCCCGCCGCAGCATTTCCCGCCGCCGAGGCCCCACCGCCCACCGCTGTGCTGCCGGCCAACAGCCCGGTTCCGGCGCCGGTCCAGGTGCCGGCTCCGCGTGGGGTGAAGCTCAGGGTCGCGTCGATCGCCAGGATGTCGTCGAACCATTTCACCTCGGCCACATGGCTGAGGTCGGGACGGAATTCGTAGGCGGTGCCGTGGCGTTTGGTCAGGGCCGCGGCGGTGCGCAGATAGTCGACGTAGCCCAGCGCGATGGGGTCGAAGTCGCCGGTGTCCGTGGAGGCGTCGCCGATCAGCACAGACTCTGCGAAGGAGTCGCGCACAGCCGTAGCGGCCGCCCGGGCGCCGGATTCGCTCCCGCCTGCGGCCTCGGGTACGGCCTCGGATTCGGCCCGGCCCGCGTCGCCCGCGGCAGCGCTCTCGTTCCGGCCCACGTCACACGAGGGCAGTCCGTATTCGGTGTTCTCCGCCACGACGGAAATCCCGCCGGTTACGGCGTCGGTGTCCAGCCGGACCACCAACCCGGGAATGGTATCGCCCCGGTCCACGCCCACCGCGGAGGTACCGAGTCCCCTGGTGACGATCGCATGTACGAGGAACCTCGAATGCTCCCACATATGTCTCTCCATTTCTCAGTCCCGCAGGGTTCCACTACTTACCGAAATGGTGAAAAATCGCGGTTTCGGGTCGGATTTCACCATTCCGGTAAGTAGTGGAACTCAGGTGGTGGGTGTCAGCGGTGCAGGCGGGCCCAGGCGATCAGCGCCAGGGAGGAGGCGCTGTCCGACAGCAGGGCGTCGTCGAAGAGCACCTGCGGGGAGTGATTCGTCGCCGCGGTCTCCGGATCCACACCCTCGGGGCTGGCACCCAGGAAGTAGTACGCGCCTGGAACCTCCTCGAGGACATAGGAGAAGTCCTCCGAGCCCATCTGCGGATCGGGCGATTCGATGACGCGCTCGGCGCCGAAGACCCCGGTCAGCTCGTCGAGGACGAAGGCCGCCTCGGCATCGTCGTTGACCGTCACCGGGTACTGCTCGACGAACTCGACCTCGGCGGTGCAGCCGTGGGCTGCGGCGACGTGATCGGCCACCCGGCGGGCCACCTCGGGGAAGCGCCTGGTCGACTCGCGCGAGAGCGTGCGCACCGAAGCGCCCACCGAGGCGTGCGGCGGGATGACATTGATGGCGTCTCCGCCGGACATCTGCGTGAAGGCCGTGACCACCGGGTCGAAGACGCTGAAGCTCGCGCCAATCGCCTGGTACATCGCGCCGACGTACTCGGCCGCCGGGCGCACAGGGTCGATCGACTTCGAGGGCTGCGAGGAGTGCCCGCCACGCCCGTGGAAGGTCACGTTGAGCCGATTCGCACCGGCCATCAGGGTGCCGGGGCGCAGCGTGAACACACCGCGCGGACCGGAGGAGACGTGCAGGCCATAGGCGCCGTCGACCTTGCCGCCGACCGTGTCCCACATGCCCTCGTCGAGCATCACCTTAGCCCCGCCGTCGCCCTCCTCACCGGGCTGGAACATGAAGACGACGTCGCCGGGCAGTTCCTCCCGGTGGGCGGCCAACAGGCGGGCCGCGCCCACCAGCCCGGTGACGTGCAGATCGTGGCCGCAAGCGTGCATCGCGCCGTTGGTCGAGGCGTATTCCAACCCGGTCTGCTCGACCACGGGCAGCGCGTCCATGTCCCCGCGCAGCAGGACCGTGACCGGCTTGGTCGCCGGTTCTTTCGCCGAGGCGCCACCACGCAGGATCGCCACGACCGAGCTCAGGCCGGTACCCGTGTGGATCTCCAGCCCCAGACCCTCGAGCTCCTCGAGGATCTTGCCCTGCGTATAGGGCAGCTGCAGGCCGATCTCCGGATGCTGGTGCAGATCGCGCCGCAGGGCTACGAGGTCATCGGACAGGGCCGCAGCCTCGGCACGGAAATCCGGCGTGGTGGACGTCTGGGACATGGGTGTACCTCCAAGTAGAGTTGGCTCTCCCCTATCCAATCACGGTCGAAACGAAAATGAGACCTGGGTCCCATATCCCATGTGCGAACCCGCATCCCATGCGTGTATGCGCGCATGGGATGCGAACGGGTGCCCCGGGCCGCAGCTCGGCCTCAGCTCAGGATGCCCGCGATCGTCACCAGGTCGTGGAGCCCTGCCGGTATGCCCAACTCCGCCAGCCGGTCGACGAGGATCTGCGGCACCGCGGCGAGCTCCTCCTCACTGACGGGCTCGGCGTCCGGATCCGGCATCGGCTCGACCCGGGCCAGCCCTGCGGCCGCCGCACGCCGATCCGGCATCCGCAGGTGGTGGTCGGTCAGCGCTTGGTACGCCTGCCCCAGATCGAGCAGGGCGTCGTCTCCGCCATGTCGGCCGATCAGCTGCAGGGAAACGGGCAGCCCCATGCCCTCCGTGGCAGCGGCCCGCGGATCGGCAGCCGCGCCTTGGCCCGGCGCGGCGAATCCCATCGGCAGGGCCAGCGCGGGATGGCCGGTGGCCGAGTACGCCCCGGTCAGATTCCAGTCGTTCTGCGGCACCCCGCCCTTGAACACCAGCGGTGGGGCCACCTGCGGCCAGGTAGGCAGGGCGATGGCGACACTGCGCGATTCCCGGGCCGAGGCCCCTGCCGGCTCGTCCAGGGCCGCGAGCACCTCGTCGATCCGGTTCGCGTACTCCCCCGCCCGTTCCAGCGCGGCCCGGTAGACCGCGTCGTCGACCAGCGCCCCGGATGCCGCCGTACGCCGCATGGACCGACCGAAGTCATTCCAGCGCGCAACCAGGTCCTCCCGGTGCACGTCGAAGAGTTCGCGCACGAAGATCGTCATCGTCACGCGGACCATGTCGTCGACCGGGGGCAGCTCGACCACACGGACCTCGGCGCCGGCGGCGCGCAGATCCGCCAGGGCCCCGGCGAAGGCCGCGCCGACACCGGGCGCGATCCGCTCATCCCAACCCCGGGCGCCGTCTGGCACGCGGACCGGATCGCCCGAGTCGTCCGGGCCGCCCCCGGCCAGCAGCTCGGCGGGCACGCCGATCACGGTACCGCGCAGGTCCACCTGCGCCTCGTCGACCGAGGCCGGGTCCTCGGCACCGCCCGCAGCCCGCCCGCGCATCACATCGAGCAGGCGGCGGCACTCGGCGGCGGTGCGGGCCATCGGGCCCACCACGTCGAGGCTCGGCGCCCCGGGCAGGATTCCGTCCAGGGGCAACAGCCCAAAGCTCGGTCGCAGACCCGTGATGCCGCAGAACGCGGCGGGGATCCGGCAGCTGCCCGAGGTGTCCGTGCCCAAGCCGGCATCGACCTCGCCCAGGGCGATCGCGCTCGCAGTACCGCAGCTGGAACCGCCGGGCCAGCGCGCGGGGTCCCAGGGATTGCGCGGGATCGGGAAGTCCAGTGCCGGATCCGGCCGACCCACCGCGTGCTCGGCCATTGTCGTCACCCCGGCGATGCGGGCACCGGCGGCGCGCAGCCGCTCCACCACCAGCGCATCGCGCCCGGCGCAGAAGTCGGGATCGTAGACGCGGCTCTGCGCGGTGGGGACCGCCTCAGCGCAGGCGATGAGCGCCTTGATGCCCAGGCGCATGCCGGCCAGGGGCCCGGTGCCGCCGAGGTCCCCCGCCTGCGCCGTCGGGAAGCGCCGCAGGAATACGCCCAGGCCATCGGTCAGGTCTGCGGCTCCGCTGCCGGCCACGCTGCCGGTTCCCGCCCCGCCGCCGGCATCCTCGGCAGTGCCGACTTTCTCTACATCCATCCCGTCTACAGTCACGCTCTCCACTATCCCACCGCCATGAGAGCCGCCACGCAGCGGCCTTGGTCCAGGAACGCGAAGCGCCGGGCCACACGCGGAGATAGACGTGCACCCGGCGGGCCGGGCCGAGTCGGGCCGACCCCCGGTTCACTTCGCAAGCGCGGATTCACATTGTGTGCTGGGATATCCGCACACAATGTGAATCCGCGCTTGCGATATTTCCGGCGGCGACTACGTTTACTGCCGGCCCACGCCCTGCTGCTGGAACAGCTCCGGGGCCGAGGTCCCATCCACTACCGAGGGATCGAACCGGTCCAGCTTGAACGGGGCAACGGATTCGGGTTCGCGGCCGGCCACGAACTCCAGCGCCAACCGTCCGTACAGCGCCGAAAGGGTCACCCCACTGTGCGACACCGCGGTGGAGACCCGGTGGTGTTCGTCGACGAAGCCCAGGATCGGGTGGCCGTCGAGCGGCAGGCTGCGCTCGGCCAGGATCACACGGTCCACGTGGATCGGTGCGGCCTCGGTGCCGGCCAGTCGGGCATTGACCTGCTCCTCCATATAGGCACGGACCTCCTCGAAGTGCTCTTCGGGGTCCGGCCCGTCCAAGTGGTATTCCAGGGCCGGCGCCTGGAGCACCAGACCGGATTCGCCGAATGGCCGGAAGTTCACGGCATCGGAGATGTAAACACGGTTGAACTTCTGCGCTCCCGTGTCCGCATAGCCCAGGTAGCAGTGCGTGTCGACCGAGGTGGCCTCGCTGTGGAACATCGGCAGAATGGCACCGCCGGCCGCGGGCCCGCCGTTGACCGGGACCAGGTCGGCGACTTTGCCCAGGGCGATGAACACGTGGTCGAACGACGCCTGTTCGGCGGCGGCCAGGGCACCGCCGGCTTCGACTCGCTGGGAGGTGACCGTGACTCCGGTGGCCGTGCTGTCGACCGAGGTGATGCGCACCTGCCGGAATTCGGTTCCGGCTGCCACGGCCGCGGCCTGGAGAGCCGGGATGAAGCGCTCGACGTAGATGAAGCCCTCAGTGGGGAAGAAGAGGGATTCGGATTCGCGCGGGGTGAAGGCGGGTTCTAAGACGGGGGCGTCTGCCGCGGCGATGGTCGTGACGGGGTAGCCGAGGCCGCTCATCCGGGCGCGTGCGGCGTCGCGGTCGGTAGCACTGGAGTGTTCCATGAAGCAGCCGGTGGTCACGTACCAGGGCTGGGCGGGGGCCAGTTCGGCCTGCAGCTCCGCGTGGCGGCGCATGCCGGCGACGTTGAGGTCGTGGTAGGCGCGCGGGTCCTTGTTGTTGGAGTTGACCCAGGCGAAGGAGGTCTGCGAGGTCACTCCGCCCCAGGGTGATTCGCTCAGGACGGTCACGTGGTGGCCGGCCCTGCTGAGTTCGTATGCAGCGGCGGAGCCGATGACCCCGCTGCCCAGGACTGCGACGTTTGCCATGGTTGTGCCTTTCTGTTGGGTGGTGCTGTGGGGCTGATGCGCCTCTGGGTATGGGCGATTGCCTATCACCAGCGGTGGAAAAGCTGATACACATGAAGTGACTTCATTCACAGACTCAATTCAGCCTAGCCGCAGTGCAACACCTCCCCTGTAGTCACCGGCCTACCGAGCACCCCGGCCTGCCATTGAGCGCATCTGAAGCATGCGATCGTATGCGGCCATCGACGCCGGTGCGGTCGCCGCAGCGAGTTGCTGCGTCAGGGCAAAGACCAGGGCCATAGGCGCTATAACATTGGACCCATCTGTAAGTACCGTACTCGGGCAAGTCAGCACGGTAGAACAGCCCGAAACAAAATCAGGATCCACCACCTCCGTCAACACAATGCACCGAATCGACGAGGCTTCGGACACTTCCAGCAAGGCCTGTATCTCGGGAAACACTCGGAGCGGACAACACAGCACGATGCAGTCAGCCTGACTCGCCATAGTGGCGAAGGGGGCGAATGCCGTACCAGTGCTAGTACACGACGATGCATCAACTCCGAACGTGCGCAGGTAATGCACCAGGGTCTCGATGACATGGCCCGCTTCCTCAACGCCATACGCAAACACGCGGTGTGCTCCGCACAGCGTCGAGACCGCGGCCTCCCAGGCCTCCGGATCGACCGTATCTCCAAGCTCGATAATCGAATCACTCATATCAACCAGCATTTCCCGAAAGCGGTCGAATCCAGGCTTGCCCGTGCGAAGTCGCCGATCAAGCACGCGCTCCGGCGCTACGCCCTTCTCCGAGACTTCAGTGGCCAATCCATGTTTCAACGCCGTGAGTCCGTCGTACCCAAGTGCCTGAGCCGCCCGCACCACCGACGCAGTACTGACACCCAGAACCTTGGCAAGATCTTCCGCTGAGGAAGCAAGCGCAAGGGTTGCGTTTCGTTCGAAGTAACGCACAACCTTGGACTGGCTCACGGTCAGTGACGACGCAGTCGCAGCCACGCGATCCGAGAATGATCCCCCATCGGGCCCGAGCTCCGAAAAAAAACTCCGTGTAACCATTGATACACACCCCCGTTCGCTGTACTGTCTATTACATCACACAGTGATATGGCACACCTCATCGACCAGGTGCTGCACCCCGCAAACCCAACCGCTACCAGCAGGCACCCCGCGACGCCCATCCACCCGCATGCCACCGAAGACACAGTGACACACACCAAGACTAGAGAAAGCAGCGACCTCGTGGCGAAAAACCTTGAGCAGACCTCAGCAATCCTCGACGACAAATTTGCGAGCACCCGAAAATACACCACCATCTCGGGCATCATGAAAGCCGCCCGCCACCAGATGAGCGAAAGCATCTGGGACTACCTATGGACAGGGACCAGCGGCGAAACGACCACCGATCGGAACTCGCAGAAGTTCGACGAACTCCTCTGGGAAGTCCCCCTCTTCGCAGGATTGACGAAGCCCAAGACAGAAACGAACGTATTAGGCCTTGATCTTTCCTTCCCGCTGTTCACCGCGCCCTTTGGTCAGGAAGCAGTATTCCACCCTGATGGGCATAAGGCGGTGGGCCGAGCAGCACAATCTGCGGGAGTCAAGCAAATGGTCCCAGTGGCCGCTTCGTTCACGCTCGAGCAGATCGCCGAAGCCTCGGATGCAGCAGCAATGTTCCAAATGAGTTTCGTTGGGAAGGAAGAACACTGCCTACAGATGATCGAGCGTGCCAAGGCGGCAGGCTACAAATACATCATCGCGACATACTCCCCCATTCGGCAATGGCGTGAGCGGCTTCTTGAAAACCGCTTTGTCTCCCGGTTCTCCTCAGGCCACGACAATTTCGACCCGAGCTTGTCCAACCCTGCGCCGTTGGAAGAACTGATCAACTTCACCGAATCACGTTGGGATTGGGCACGCGTGAAGGCATTCATCCCCCAAAGCCCGCTTCCCATCGTTATCAAGGGCATCAGCTCGGCCGCTGATGCCACAGCCGCTATCGATGCAGGAGCTGTTGGACTATATGTGTCGAACTACGGCGGCCGAACCGTAGATCGGACACTTTCAAGCATCGAAACCCTGCCGGAGATCCGAAAGGCCGCAGGGCCCGACATGCCGATCATCATCGACTCGGGCATCCGCCGTGGCGGAGACATCGCCGCGGCACTCGCGCTAGGAGCCAATGCCGTAGCAATCGGGCGTCTCACAGGGCTAGGGCTTGCCGCTGACGGAGAAGAAGGCGTCGAGGCCGTTCTCGACATTCTTCGCGAAGAATTCTGGATGACTATGGGCCACCTCGGTTGCTCGACAGTCACAGAGCTCACGCCGCAGAACTTCCGCGACGCCTCCGCAGTTGGTCTCTAGAGCGGCCACGAACACTCACCTCGCAGAAAGAGAACGAGATGAAGCACATCAAACTTGCGCTGGCATCGGTTGCCACGCTCGCATTGGCCACAACCACCGCGTGTTCCAGCGGCGGCGGCAGCGGCACCACCCCCGAAAACCAAGTCACAGGCGATATCAACACCGTCAACTCCGACGATAATCTAACTGGTGGCGACATTTCCTTCGCTATCGAAAAAACTATCCCCAACTGGAATACAATATCCGCCGCCGGCGACATCTCCGAAACGGTTTGGGTAACCAACTCAATTTACCCATCCGCATTCACCCAGCAGCCCAACGGCTCTGACGTCGCAATGAATTCTGACCTACTCGACAGTGCGAAGACCATCAAAGACAAGCCGACGGTCGTAGAGTACAAGATCAACAAGAACGCAGTCTGGTCTGATGAAACCCCCATCAGCGCCGATGACTTCATCTGGCAATACCACGTGTTGAACAAAAAAGATTGCAAGGAGTGCTCTACCGCCGACAGCTACGGCATGGAAAAGGTAAAGTCCATCAAAGGCAGCGATAACGGAAAAACTGTCACGGTGGAGTACAACGCTGGATACTCCGATTGGAAGGCCGGATTCCCGCGACTCCTCCCCGCACACATCGCCAAAGAGCATGGCAGCTACAAAGAGGCTTTCGACTGGTTCAACAAGAACCAGCCAACGTTCTCCGGCGGTCCATTCATCATCGACGACTTCAAAAAGGACGTGTCGGTGAAACTAGCTCCCAACCCGAAGTGGTGGGGAAAGAAGCCCACACTACAAAGCGTCACCTTCAAGATGATCACGGACGCAAAGCAGATCCCGACGGCCCTGCAAAATGGAGAGATCGATGCTTCATATCCGCAGCCCCAGGTAGACCTGCTAACGCAGATTCAAGGCATGGCCGGCGCCAATATCGACTATCAAATGAACAAGTCGCTGGTCATGGAAGCTCTCATGTTCAACCATTCGAATAGCTTCCTGTCGCAGAAGCCGCTGCGCCAAGCAATCATGAAAACGCTCGACATACAGCAAATCATTGATAAAGGCGTCGGGCAGTTCGATTCCTCTGTAGAGCCACTTGGGAATTCAATGATCATGTCGCAGCAAGATGGATATGAGAACCATCTCGAAGAACTAGGGTTCGGCAAGGGCGACGTCGAAGGTGCCAAGAAGATTCTGACAGATGCGGGATACAAGATCGACGGAGACAAGTTGGTCGACGCTGCGGGTAAGACTGTGCCACCGCTCCGTCTGGTATACACCGTGAACAACCCTGTTCGTGAATCTACCGCAAACATCGTAGCTGCAGCCGCCAAACAGATCGGGGTGCAGATGAAAATCGAGACGACTGACTCCCTCGGTGACAGCACTTCGGAGAACAAGCCTTACGGATACGACATCATCGTAGTCGGATATACGGGACAGCCGTTCCTGGCATCCAATGCAACCAAGCGCTACACCACGGATACCGGGTATAACCTTCATTACTCGAACAAGAAGGTGGATGACCTTGTCGACAAGGCAGGTCAATCCAGTAAGCCCGAAGACGTGATCAAATTCATCAACGAAGCCGACAAGCTAATGCAGGATGACGTATATGTCGCCCCACTATACCAGAAACCGTCCCTTCTTGCTTACAACAAGAAAGTTGGAAACATCAGGGACAACCCAACTGTAAACGGGCCCACCTACAACATGGCCGAATGGGGGCTTAGGTCGGAAGGCTGACAAAACCCGACAAGGCTCTGGCCGCGGGGCAGGCTCCAGCTAGACATGGAACCGGCCCCGCGGCCAGCTCCCATAGTCCACTACTCGGAAGGTCTATCACGAATGTGGCGCTACGCAGTTAAACGTCTATTAGTAACCATACCGATGCTCTTAATAGCATCGTTCGTTATGTTCATGATGGTCTCTCTTTCGGGAGATCCAATGTCACGGTTCAGAGACACTGATCCACCACCACCCGAGGCCTCGATCAAGGCCATGGAACATGACTTTGGCCTAGACCAGCCCGTACTATTGCGATACTTCAAGTGGCTGCTGGGACTGTTCACCGGAAACTTCGGTCAGTCAATGTACAACGTGGATATCTCACATGAACTTGGCGCGCGTTTGATAATCACATTGCGCCTGGTTGTACTCGCAGTAGTCATCGCTGCAATCCTTGCGATTATCGTCGGAATCGTAAGCGCGCTTAAGCAATATGGCAAGTTAGACATGACGCTAAGTGCGATAATCTTTATCGCCATGGCCCTGCCCGTCTTCTGGATTGCAATCCTGCTCAAACAGGCAGCAGTTGAGTTCAATAAGACCGTCGGACACACCGCGCTATACACAATTGGCGATGGGACCAGCTCCGGAGTTACCGGGTTCGGGCTGTTCGGATACATCCTATTGCCGATAGTTGTCTTAGTAGTCAATATTTTTGCATCCTGGAGCCGATACGTTCGAGCATCGATGATCGAGGTATTGCAGAGCGACTATATGCGACTAGCGCGAGCAAAAGGCCTATCGAAGGCACAGGCAGTTATTCGACACGGACTGCGAAATGCGCTCCTTCCATTCGTTACAGTTGTTGCCATGGACTTTGCCTCACTCATCAGTGGAGCAGTCGTAACTGAAACCGTTTTCCAATGGAGAGGGATGGGCGACCTTCTCCTTACCGCAGTTCACAATCTCGACGTCAACGTGATCATGGCGTGGCTACTGTTGTTTGCAGCTCTTACAATACTGCTTAATCTTCTGGCTGACCTGCTCTACGGTCTTCTGGATCCGAGAATACGACTGTCCGCCTGAGGAGGTTAACCATGACGCTACAAGGAATTCCCGAGTCCGACATCGGCCGGAACCAGCCGGCAGTGAGTTCGTCAAGCAGGGCCAGAAGGGGAAAGCTGCCACCTTTTATCGTAAACTACTTTTCAAATCCCCTATCGGTCATAGCTCTGTGCTGTTTCGCGTTGATTGTGATATTTGCCTTTATTGGCCCGCATCTCTGGAAGTATCAGTTCGACGTCTTCACCTCTGATAATTCGGCTCCTCCTTCACCCGACCACCCTTTTGGAACCGATAGCACGGGATACGATACACTTTCTCAGGTAATGCGAGGAGCGCAGCGTTCTATACAAATTGCATTGTCCGTCGCCATCATCGCAACCGTACTCGGCGCCCTTGTAGGCTCGCTTGCCGGCTTCTACGGTGGAGTCGTCGATTCAATACTCATGCGTACAGTCGACTTGGTACTTGTTTTCCCAACTATCGCTGTGGCAGCCGTACTCGCCTTCATGACAATGGGAACACAGACCAGTTGGTGGGCTATCGCTATCGTCCTTGCGGCACTGGCTTGGCCAATCGTCGCTCGTCTAGTCCGGTCCGATGCACTATCCATTATGCAGGCTGAATATATCTCAGCGGCGCGAGGTTTGGGAGCATCTGACTGGTCGATAATCATCCGTCATCTGATTCCTAACTGCATGGGTACGATCACGGTTGCCGTCACGGTCCTTACTTCGACTGCGATCCTTTCGGAGACCGCCCTGTCCTATCTAGGGTTCGGTGTACAGTCTCCCGATACCTCTCTTGGATTGCTTATATCCCAGGCACAGAATGCAGTGAGCACTCGTCCGTGGTTGTTCTACTTCCCAGGTCTGTTCATTATCCTAATCGCCTTGTCCACAAGCTTCATCGGCGATGGACTACGCCGTGCCCTTGATCCGCGCCAGAGCCGAGGAGGCCGAGCATGACTACCACGCCAACCGGTGGTTCAACTACTCTCTTGTCTGTCAGAGACCTCACGGTGAGTTTCGGGAAACCTGGTCGCGAGAAGAAAGCTGTTCGCTCAATTTCATTCGACGTTCGCCGGGGTGAAACTCTTGCTATCGTTGGCGAGTCCGGTTCGGGAAAGTCTATGACGTCCTTGGCCTCTATCGGACTTCTCCCCGACACTGCGAATGTCACGGGATCGGTGTCACTCGTCGGAACAGAGGTTGTTGGGGCATCGGATCAGGTCATGCGCAAACTGCGTGGCTCCAAGGTTTCCATGGTTTTCCAGGACCCTCTGTCTACCCTCAATCCAGTTTTGACGGTCGGTCATCAGATTACCGAAGCCATCCTCATACATCGACCGATGGGTAAGGAAAAGGCAAAACAGGAAGCTATTGAGCTACTCGACGTCGTTGGAATTCCTGAACCGCAAAATCGCATGGATAGTTATCCTCATGAATTTTCCGGCGGTATGAGGCAACGAGTCGTGATCGCTATTGCACTTGCGAACAAGCCTGACTTAATCATCGCCGACGAGCCGACAACTGCTCTAGACGTTACGGTCCAGAACCAGGTCCTCCACGCCCTGGATGCCGCACGCCGGCACGTCAACGCCGGGATGATTCTCGTGACACATGATTTAGGTGTGATCGCCGGTCACGCTGACAGGGTGGCCGTCATGTATGGCGGTCGGATTCTCGAGACTGGTGGTATAAACGAATTCTTTGAGTCTCCTAAAACCTCGTACGCGCGAGGCTTACTCCGAGCGATCCCACGAATCGATAAGCGCTCAGAGCGCCTCCTGCCTATTCCACGTCAAGTTACCAAGCAGCTGGATGATGTTCTAGATGATGATAACTTCGATGCATTAGAGCTTCCCGGCATAGAGGAAACTCCCTCGTCCGATTCCGGCACTCAACCACCTTCATCCCGACAGGTGAGTGACGATATAGTGCTGGAGGTTGAGAATGTTATAAAAGACTATTCGGTTAGCTCGAAAAAGCATTTTAGAAAGCAGTCTCACCGGGCTCTCAATGATGTTTCGTTTACGCTGAGGAACGGCGAGACTCTCGGTATTGTTGGCGAGTCCGGAAGCGGCAAATCGACACTCAGTCGCGCTATCGTGGGTCTTCATGATGTAACGAGCGGATCTATCAGGCTTAATGGTTCGGACATTTCTGAGGGTAGTCGTAGTACCCGGAAAAAGTACCGTCGCAAAGTTCAGATGGTTTTTCAGGATCCCTACTCGTCCATGGATCCACGTATGTCGGTTGAAGAGGTCTTAACCGAAGCCATGCGCCTAGGACGGGTTAGCAAGCAGGGCTGGAGCGATCGTGTCGATGAACTCCTAACAAGCGTTGGCCTCTCTCCCGACATGGCCGATCGTTACCCTCATGAGTTTTCGGGTGGACAGCGCCAACGTATTGCCATTGCTCGAGCATTGGCTACTGATCCTGAAGTAATTGTTTTAGATGAGCCTGTTTCCGCATTGGACGTTTCCGTGCAGGCTGCGGTCATCAATCTACTTGAGGATTTGCGAGATGAACGTGGACTCACCTACATTTTCGTGACTCATGATTTGTCGGTAGTCGCACATATTTCTGACAGAATTGCTGTGATGAAGTCTGGAGAGGTAGTCGAAATCGGGGAGACTAGTCAAGTGATCAACGAGCCTTCGCACTCCTATACTAAGCAGCTGGTTTCCGCGGCACCGATTCCCGACCCCAAGATTGAGCGGCCCAAGCGTAATCCTGATGGAGCAATTTAGCTAAATAGCTAAAGGAAAGTGAGAACTAATATGAAAATCGTTGTTATCGGTGCTGGTTCAGTCGGCGCCCATGTCGCGTATAGGTTGCAAGAACAGGGAGCCTCAGTTACTTTGCTCGATGCGGCCGATCCTTGTACCGGGACCTCGGCATCTTCGATCGCGTGGCTTTCGCAGTTTCCTCAACGCGCTTGGGAGGAAGAGCCCGGAAAAGCCGCCTTGCGTGTGACCACCGATGAACTTTTCAAGGAACTTGCGCTGGAGGTTCCGGGCTCCTACCTTTCTTGGTCTGGGACTCTGCTTTGGGGTTCAGAAGAGGAACGGACAGAGTTCACGCGGCTGGCCAAGATCGCTCAGGCGCGCGGCGTCGGCGTAGAGATCATTTCGGGTAAGACTGCGATGGAGCTCGAACCCGCTCTACGCATCGATCCAGAGGAGACAGTGTTCCTCGAGAAGGACTCGGGCTGGGTTGACGCGCCTGCAGTCGTTCAGGCCCTGATCAGTGCTTTCTCCAAGCTAGGCGGAAAGACACAGTTCCGTAGTCAGGTACGCGGCTTCGACATACAAGGTGAGTCTGTCAAGGCAGTTCTGACTGACGATGGCAGCAGGATCGAAGCAGACTACGTTGTCAATGCAGCGGGTAGTTGGTCGAGCCACATCGCGGCTATGGCAGGTCTGGCTATACCGCTGGACCTTGTTCCTGGTCGGATCATCTACACCGAACCATTCGCATCGGGTGCCGGACCCTCGTTCATCATCAACACACCTACGTGGGCCGGCCGCCCAGATCCTAGCGGTGGTTATGCAGTTCACTGGCGTGGCCATTCGCAGACTGAGAATCACGGCTCCAATTCTGCCGCCGACAGCGAGATGATCAGCTCTATCAAGAAGACCATTCCATCGGTCGTCGGTTCTCTTCCTGCTCGCTCCTCTATCGGCATTCGCCCAGTTCCTCCGGGTGGTCCGATTGTCGGCAGTGTTCCTTGGCTTTCAAACTTGTATTTCACTGTCTCCCACGGCGGAATTGGCTGGGGGCCCACTTGGGGAATCATGGCTGCCCGTGAGATTCTCCAGCAAGACGTACAGCCCGAGCTCGCTGCGATGCGCCCAGAGCGGTTCTACCTAGACGATCTCAAGCTCGGACGACATGCAGACGATGCGGAGCAGGTTTGATGCCCCACGACTACATCGTCATCGGCGCCGGCGTGCACGGCTCCGCAGCCTCCTACTACCTTGCGAAGTCCGGCGTCTCCGTCCTCTTACTGGAGGCCAAGACCGTCGCTTCGGGCGCCTCGGGTGGAGTGGGCAAGCGCGGGGTACGGGCCAATGCCCGCGATATCCGCGAACTGCCGCTGATGAAGATCGCCTACGATATGTGGCCAGGAATCAATGAGGAGCTGGGCCTGCAGGTCGGCTACGAGCGCACCGGCGGGATCGAGCTCGTCGGCCCCGATGTCTTCGCCGACAAGAGCCTGCACGACCAGTTGAAGACCCGGGTGGGCGTCCAGTCGGCCTTCGGCATCGAGACCCGCATCATCGACAGGGCAGAGTTGGACACCCTGGAACCGGGGGCCTCGTCGGAAACCGTAGCCGGTGCCCTGTACTGCCCGGCCGACGGCACGGGTGACCACACCGAGGTGACCCGCGGCTATGCGACCGCGGCTCAGACCGCCGGTGCCGAGCTCAAGGAGTACTCCTCTGTCACCGGGCTGACCGGCAAGAACACCGAGGGCCTCTACACCGTCACCACCGAAGACGGCACCGCCCACACGGCCACCCGTGGCGTACTGGTGACGGCGAACAGCTATAGCCGCCGGCTGCTGGCCGATTCCTTCGGCATCGACGTTCCCATCACCCGTTTCAACCCGCAGATGACACCCGTGCGGGCGGCCGGCGGGTTCACCTTCAAGCACCTGCTGGGCCACCACTCGCTGCCCTTCGCGGCGAAGACCATCACGATCGACGGTGAGGACGTGGTCATGCTCTCCGGCGGACGGACCGGCGACTGGGACTACGAGTCCGAAATCGGCACTCCGCGCCCGGAAACGGCGGAGAAGTCCATCATCGACGCCACCTCGATCTATCCGGCCTTTGCCGGCGCCGAGGTGGTCGTGACCGACGCCTCCCGGCCCGAATCGCTGACGGTCGACGACATCCCGGTGATCGACGAAGTGCCCGGCAACCCCGGCGTCTTCTTCGCCACCGGCTGGTCGGGCCACGGTTTCGCGATCTCGCCGGCGGTGGCAACACTGCTGGCGGGGTGGATCACCTCCGGTGAGCGCCCCGCCGAGCTGGAGCCGTTCACCTTCGCCCGGTTCCCGCAGGTCTCACAGGCTTGAAACCGGATCCCCCGGTTCACCGTCGAGTGGCTGGGACACGCCTAAACCCGAAGTCAGGTTCCGGCGTGTCCCAGCCACTCGACGGTTCGGGGCCCGGGTTGGTTCTCAGGCTCTTCCGATTTGAGGGTGTAGAGAGGTATCCGACAAGGGTATGCGTGTCGTAGGGGTGTGAAGAAGGCCCTGCGGTGAGAATCGAAGTTGTCTAGACACCGGTTCCACAACGCAAGGCCTTCGATGCTCAAGCCTACCTTCACGACTCCTGACCTCACGACTTTCACCGGACTCGACAGCCTTGGCTTGCAGGCCGTCGGGCAGTACCTGGCACCGGACCGCGCTGTCCTGCGCTGTGTCGTGGTAGATCCGGATGACTGGTGCCATCGCTGCGGCTCTCCTGGAGTTCCTCGGGACACACTGGTGCGCGGGCTTGCCCATCAGCCGCTGGGCTGGCGGCCGACCACTCTGCACGTGCGCGTCCGCCGCTACAAGTGCACAGAATGCGGCCACGTGTGGCGGCAGGACACAAGCGCTGCGGCCGAGCCCCGCGCCAAGCTGTCCCGGACAGGACTGCGCTGGGCGCTGGAGGGAATCGTGTGCCAACACCTCACTGTTTCTCGTGTCGCCGAGAGCCTGGCCGTGTCGTGGGATACCGCGAACAGCGCGGTGCTCGCTGAGGGACGGAGAGTGCTCATTGATCGGCCCGAGCGGTTCGACGGCGTGCAGGTCATCGGCGTTGACGAGCACGTGTGGCGGCACACGCGCAAGGGCGACAAATACGTCACCGTCATCATCGACCTCACGCCTGTACGGGACAAGACCGGGCCCGCGCGCCTGCTCGACATGGTCGAGGGCCGCTCGAAAGCCGTGTTCACGGCCTGGCTTCAGGCCAGGCCCCGTGACTGGCGAGAGAACGTGGAGGTCGTGGCGATGGACGGATTCACCGGGTTCAAAACAGCAGCCGAGACTGAACTGCCCGACGCCGTCGAGGTCATGGATCCCTTCCACGTGGTCCAGCTCGCCGGTGACGCTGTTGATCGGAATCGGCAGCGCATTCAGCAGGAGACCACAGGGCATCGCGGACGAGCAGGGGATCCGCTCTACGGGATCCGCCGAACCCTGCACACCGGAGACGACCTGTTGACCGACAAGCAGCGGGCCAAGCTGATGGTCGCGTTCACCGATGAGCGTCACGCCGAAGTCGAAGCGACGTGGGGCGTGTACCAAGACGTCGTGGCCGCCTACCGGCATCCCGATCCGCAGGAGGGCAAGCGCATCATGACCAGGCTCATCGAGAACATCAGCCACGGGGTGCCAAAAGCACTGCGCGAGGTCATCACGCTGGGACGCACACTCAAACGCCGGGCAAGCGACATCCTGGCGTACTTCGACAACCCCGGCACATCCAACGGCCCAACGGAGGCCATCAATGGCAGGCTCGAGCACCTCCGAGGCTCCGCCCTCGGCTTCCGCAACCTGGCTAACTACATCGCCCGCTGCCTGCTTGAAACAGGCGGGTTCAGAGCCCAACTACACCCTCAAATCGGATGAGCCGGTTCTCAGCCCAGTTCGGCCATGACGTCGAGGCCGACCTGCATATCGCGTGCCAGCTTGTCGCGATCCACGACCGCACCCTCCTTGATCACATGCCGGATCTCCTTGTACGCCGCAGCCGAGGTCAGCGGGTCGGCGTCAAGGATCAGCACATCGCCCTTCTTACCGACTTCCAGAGTGCCGACGACCTCGCTCACGCCATACGCCTCGGCAGGGTAGGCAGTCGCCGAACGAAGCACCTCCATGGGCTCCATTCCCTTCTCCCACGCGCCCTTGAGCCAGTTGAAATGGCTATAGCCCAGCTGCACACACTGATCGGGCACCGTGGGCTTGAGCGTGCCGGCCCTGAACCCGGGATGTTCGGTGATGCGCGGTCCGTAGGCGAATCCATCGGTCGTCAACAGCAGCCGGGCACCGCGTTCGATCAGTCCCCGCTGGTTGATGTCGGAGTTCTCCCTTGCCCCGTGTGAGATCGCAGTACCGGGGAACGAGGCGCTCCACTTCAGGTAGTCATCGGTGCAGACCAGGGCCGCGGTCGGGATCCGCTTGTCTGCGATCCGGTCCAACAGCTCGGCCGGAGCGGGCTGCCCGACGGTCATATCGCCGTGTTGCAGCAGATCCACCCCCAGGTCCACGGAGATCCGCAGGCTGTCGACCGAGGTCGTATGCGCCTGGGTGGGCAGGCCGTAACCGTGTGCCGTATCGTGGATCGCCTGCTGGGCGGCTTCGGAGAACATCAGGAAGACGGCGGCCCCGCTGGCGATGGCCAGATGGTCTGTGGCCGCCCACTTGATGAAGTCGACGCCGGTCTCCTCGATGTACTGTGCCACGGCCTCGGCGATCTGGGACACCGACATAGTGGTCAGACCGGGTCCGGTCCCCCGCTCCCATTCGTGATTGACCGAGGCGATCGTGTCCTTCTGCAGGAAGGTGCCCGGCGCCACGAAGTCATCGGACAATGGTCCGCCCAGGCCAATGATATTGCCGGAACAGTAGATCCGCGATCCCGTGGTCTTCCCGGCGTTGATCTCATCGCGCACCCTGGTCGCGGCCGCAGCCGGCCCCCAGGTATCGAACACCGTCGTCACACCGTACTTCAGGGTCAGCTCGGCGGCCTCACGGGCCAGCTCGTCATAACGCCCTTGGAAGTCCAACAGGGTGTCCGCGGTACGCGCGGCGACCAGGTGGACATTGGCGTCCATCAGGCCGGGGATCGCGAAGCCTCCGCGCGCGTCGACTGTCTGCACGCCTTCCGGAATGCTCACCGCGGCGGCGGGACCCACCGCTTCGATGGTTCCGTCGGCGCCGATCAGAATGGTGCCGCCGTCGATCGGCTGGGCGCCGGTCGCATCGATGACGGTGGCGTTGACGATTGCCAGTTGTGCCATGGGACTGAACTCCTTTGTTGTGGTTGTATGGCTTCGGGCAGTCAGGTTGCGGCTACATTCTCAACCGGAAATGACCTCGGATTCCTCCGCTATCCAGCGGCGGACTTCGGACTGCAGAACGGTCAGTGGAACTGAACCAAGGCTCAGCACCTGGTCATGGAAGGCCCGGATGTCGAAGGCCGGCCCCAGTGCGGCCTCGGCCTCCGCGCGCAGGTCCTGAATGGTCAGCTGCCCCAGGTAGTACGCGGTCGCCTGGCCCGGCCAGGAAATGTACCGGTCGATCTCCGTGACGATCTCGTGTTCGGCGATCGCGGTGTTCTCCCGCAGGTAGTCCTGCGCTTGTTCACGCGTCCACCCCAGTTCGTGCATACCGGGGTCGACGACCAGTCGGACCGCGCGCCACATCTGGAAGGACAGCATGCCCATGCGCTCGTACGGGGTCTCGTACATGCCCATCTCATCGCCCAGCCGCTCGGTGTACAGACCCCAGCCCTCTCCGAAGGCCGAAATGTATTCGCGGCGGAACTCCGGCAGGTCCATCTCCTGGGCCAGGGAGAGTTGGAAGGAATGCCCCGGCGCTGATTCGTGCAGTGTCAGTGCCGGCAGCGAATACAGCGGCCGGGCCGGCAGGTTGTAGGTGTTGACCAGATAGCGGTCGGGGGCGCCACGTCCGAAGGTATCGAAGGCCGCGATCTCCTTGGGCGTTTCCATAATGGAGAAACGCCCGTTCGGCAGTTTGCCGAAGTACCGGTGCACCACTCCGTCGAAGGCCTTGCAAGTGTAGGCGGCTTCGGCCAACAGCTGCCGGGGCGTGGTTGCGTAGAACTGCGGGTCGGTGCGCATAAAGGCGAACAGTCCATCCAGATCGCCGGCGTAGCCGAGTTCCCCGGCTATCTTGTCCATCTCCGCACGGATCTTCGCAACTTCGCTCAGCCCCAGGTCGAAGATCTGCTGCGGATCCATTTCGGTGGTCGCATATTCGCGGATCTGCGAACGGTAGAACTGCGGCCCATCGGGCTGGTCGACCGCCGCGATGGATTCCGGTAGCTGCGGCAGATATTCCCCACTCAAGAACTCGTAGAGTCCTTGGTAAGCGGGCACTACCAGTTCGGTCAGGACTGAGACGGCCCGATCCTGCAGTTCTGCTACCACGGTGGCCGCGGTTGCCGTCGGCATCCGGGTGAACGGTCCGAAGAACGGAAGGGATTTCACATCGGAGGTCTGGGCGACCGACCGGACGGGTTCTTCCCGCCCCGTCATGCACACTCGGGCTGGGCCGAAGCCCCGCTGGAGGCCCGCCCGCATATTGTCGATCTGTTGGGCGAAGTACCGGGGGATCTGACCCAGCATCTGCAGATATGCCTGTGCCTGGTCCGCATCCGCCAGCGCCAGCCGGTAGGCGTCGAAGGCCAGGTCCCGCCAGAAGGCGGTGTCGGCGGTGGCGGGGCGTTCGAACATCCGGTACTGCTGTGCTTCGAGCAGGGTCTGGACCTGGTTGCGATAGACCTGGTAATCGACCAGTTCCTCCGTACTGAGCCCTGGAACGTCTACCGTATCCAGCTGGGTCAGAGTGTCTTCCCATTTCCGGGTGCGGCGATCCTGTGCAGTTACCGACACATCGGGAAGCGAGTCCCGTACCCCTGATTTCCAGCCCGATGAGCCGAATTCGCCTCCACGCCAGTTGCATTCCGACTCGATGATGTCGTACAACCGGTTTCCGGCTTCAGTCTGCCGGCGTGTGTCGGACGAATTCGCGCTCATCGTTCTTCTCCTTCTCGATTCCCGATTACTTCACGTCTACCGGCGTTCAGGCAGGCTGGTTGGATTCCGGCTTATCGGCCCGGCCGGTGCTCCAGGCGACGAAGTCCGCAATATCGTGCAGCTGGTCGATGCGCGAACCCGGGTGGGCGTACATCATGTGTCCGGCAGGGTAATAGCGCCGGACGATCTGGTTCCAGGACTTCTCGCTGATCCGCAGGTGGGCCAGCACGTGTTCCGAAGCTGCGAACGGCGTCGCACAGTCGTGATATCCGAAGGCGACGTAGACCTTCAGGTCCGGGTTCATCCGCATAGCGTAGGCCAGGTCCTCGGCGGTGGTGACATGGGAGTTCTCGAACTCCTTGTACGACCACGGGTGCACCCGGCCGGTCAGGACTTCGTAGGTGATATCGGATTCGTAGCCGAACTCGCTGCGCAGCAATTCGTTGATACCCACGGTGTACGGATACTGGATCATCGGGTACGAGGGGTCGTCTCCCAACACCTCACCGCTGAGCTTGCCCTGGTGTGCGGTCCACCTGGCATCCAGTCGTCCGGTCTTCAGCCGCTGGTCCTTGAGCAGCTCGTTGAAGAAGGTGAATTCGTCGACGCGCAGATCGGAGATCCGCACGAATTCGGGGTCGAGTCCAATCAGATCCGCCAGACGGGAACAGATATCCGCGTGTTCCTCCGCACTCAGGCGCTTGCCCTTGTCCAGTGCCCGTGAGTAGTCGCCATAGGCGAACTCGGTCGCCTCGGCGATCACATCCTCGGCGCTACGACCAGGGTGCTTGCCGTGGTACTGGGCGATGGCAGCGAAGGTCGGCAGGTAGTGCACGTACGGTGCTTCGTTGCCCTCGGTGAAGTCGATGGTCGCGAAGTCCAGGACCGCCGAGATCAGGATGATGCCGTTGAAGGCGATCCCGTGACGCCGTGCCAGGTGCCCGGCGAGCGCCGCAGCACGGGTCGTGCCGTAGGATTCCCCGGCCAGGAACTTCGGTGAGGTCCAGCGCTTGTTCCGGGTCAGCCACAGACGAATGGCCTCGCCGACGATGTCACGGTCGCCGGTGAACCCGTGGAACTCCTGATCCTTCCGGCCTTCCATCGGGCGGGAGTAGCCCGTGGTGATCGCATCGATGAAGACCAGGTCGGCATCGGCCAGGGTCGTCTCCAGATTGTCGGTCAGTCCGTAGGGCGGCTGTGCGGGTTCGTCGACGTCGTTGATGACGACGCGGCGCGGGCCGAACAGTCCAATGTGCAGCCAGGCCGATGATGAGCCGGGGCCCCCATTGAAGGCGAAGATCACAGGGCGCTGCGGGTCCGTCTGGCCTGCGGCGTCCGTCACCGTATACGAGGTGGAGAAGACTCGGGCTGCGGGCACATCACCGCAATAGACGCCATCGGTGACTTCCTCCTGGCCGATCACCGTGGTACCCGTGGTGACCCGATAGTTCAAGGGACCGGCGGGCAGTTTTATGGAGTGCTCACTGGTGACCAGGTCGTCCTGGGGTGCCGGGCTCGCCGTAGTACCGGGGGCTGGTTCGGTCGATTCGTGTGCCATGTGGTTGGTTGTTCCCTTCGGTTCTGTATCTGTGTCGCGTCTATGCGTCGTGTTGTTCGCGTGCGGTGTCCCATGCCGCGTTGATCTTCGGCACTGCGGCCAGGAGATCCTGGGTGTACTGTTCGCGCGGGTGGTCGAAGATTTCATCGCGGGCGCCCTGCTCCACGACCTTGCCGGTGCGCATCACCGCGACCTTGTGGGCGATCTGCCTGACCACGGCCAAATCGTGGGCGATGAAGATATAGGAGATGTCCCGCTCGCGCTGGAGGTCGACCAGCAGTTCGAGGACCTGTGCCTGGACGGAGACGTCCAAAGCGGACACCGCCTCATCGCAGATCACCAGCTTGGGTTCGACCACCAGGGCCCGGGCGATCCCTATCCTCTGAGCCTGGCCGCCGGAGAACTGGCGCGGATAGCGTTCGGAGTGATCGGGGTTGAGACCGACGCGCTCCATTGCCGCCTTGACCAGGGTTTTATAGCCGCCGGCGACCTTGCGCTTCTGATATCGCAGCGGAGCCGATATCACCTCTTCCACTGTGTGGCGCGGATTGAGCGAGGAGTACGGGTCCTGGAAGACGACCTGTACTCCGCTGCGGAATCCCAGCAGGCCCCTGCCGGATTTACCGGTGATGTCGGTGCCTTCGAACTCGACGGTGCCAGAGGTCGGATCGATCAGTCGGGCGATCATCCTGGCCGTGGTCGACTTGCCCGAACCCGATTCGCCCACGATCCCGATGGTTTCGCGGCGGTTGAGTTCGAAGGACACGTCGTCGACGGCGCGGAAGATGTCCTTGCGGCCCGTCTTGAACTCTTTGACCAGGTTATTCACCCGCAGCAGGGGCGTCGTCGTGTTCATGGTCGTTTCCCCTTTGCGGTTTCCGGTCCGGTGGCCGACCCTGTACCGATAATGGGCTCCGGCAGGTTCACCACATCGTCCAGGCGCGGGGTCGCAGCCAGGAGCTTTCGAGTGTAGGCGTTCTGCGGATTGGCGAAGATGCCCTCGGCAGTGCCCTGTTCGACCGTCTTACCGGATTGCATCACGGTGATGTGGTTCGAGATCTGACTGACCACTGCCAGGTCGTGGGTGATGAACAGCATCGCAGCCTGGGTATGTTCCTGCACCTCGGCCAGCAGGTCCAGGATGCGAGCCTGCACGGTGACGTCCAGGGCCGTGGTCGGTTCGTCGGCGATGATCAGGTCCGGTTCGCATACCAGCGCCATGGCGATCATCACGCGTTGGCGCATGCCGCCGGAGAACTGATGCGGATAGTGGTTCACGCGGCCGGCCGCGTCGGGAATCCGCACCCGGTCCATGGCCTCGGCGGCCTTCTTGAGCCCCGCGGCACGGCTGCCGCCCTTGTGCGCGCGGTAGGCCTCGGCGATCTGAAAGCCCACTGTGTAGTAGGGATTCAGTGAGGACAGCGGGTCCTGGAAGATCATGGCGATCTTGTTCCCGCGCAACTTGCGCATTGCCGCATCGGATTTGTGCAGCAGTTCCTCACCGTGGAACTTCACGCTGCCGCTGGCCTTGGCCTCCTTGGCCAGCAGGCCCATCACCGCAAGCGAGGTCATCGATTTACCCGACCCGGATTCGCCAACCAGGCCCATGGTCTGACCCTGGGCGATTTCGAAGGAGATATCATCGACGACGGTTCCCAGGGGGAACTCCACCGTCAGCCCCTGTACGGAGAGCACGGGGGTGTCCGTGGACGCGTTCGTCCGGCCGGTTTCGGCGGGAGTACTCATGTGCTGCTCACTCTCACTCGGGGGTCCAGGACCCGGTACAGCAGGTCGACGATGATATTGGCGATTACCACGGCGAATGCCGCTACAAGGGTCACGCCCATGATGACCGGCTGGTCGTTCACGGAGATCGCGTCGTAGGCGAACTTGCCGATACCGGGCAGGCCGAACACCGTCTCCGTGATGAGCGCACCGCCCAGCAGGGTGGCGAAGTCGACGCCCAGCAGGGTGACGATCGGGGTCAACGACGGCCGCAGCCCGTGGCGGATCAGGATAGGGCCAGGTTTGAGACCCTTTGCCCTGGCCGTCCGCATGAAGTTCTCCCCCATGGTGTCGATCATGTTCGTTCGGGTCAGCCGTGCATACATCGAGGCATACATAAGGGCAAGCACCATCCACGGCATGATGTAGGTGGCGAACCACTGTCCCGGGCTCTCACTGAACGGAACGGCGGTGGGGAATGGCAACCATTCGAGCTGGACCACCAACAGGTACTGCAGAACCAGTGCGACGAAGTAATTCGGCAGGGAGATGCCTGCCAGGGCGAAGGCCATCGCCCCTCGATCCCACCAGGTACCCTCCTTGACCGCGCTGATGACGCCGGCGGCCACGCCTGTCAGCAGCCATAGAACGGCAGCGCCGATGGCGATGGTCAGGGTCACGGGCATCCGATCCATGATGCCCTGCAGAACACTCTGGCCGGTCTGGAACGAATACCCGATGCACGGGGCCCCGCAATGGATCGCAGATGCACCCTCGCCGTAATCGCGACCCACGAAGATGCCAGCCAGGAATGCGAAGAACTGGGCGAAGAAGGGCTGGTCCAGTCCCATCTGGGTCCTGATCGTCTCGATCCGGTCCGGCGTACAGGTCTGACCGCAAATGCTGGCGGCCGGGTCCGGGGAAAGTTTGAAGAACACCAGGAGGGTGAAGAACACGACGAACAGCATGATGATGATCGCCGCGCCGAAGCGCTTGAGCAGATAGGAGATCATTCGAACCCTCCGGAGAAGATCTTCTGCAGGTTGTCACCCAGCACGGTGAATGCGAAGACGGTGAGGAACAGCAGGATGCCGGGAATCGCGAAGAACATCGGATCGCTGGAATACCAGGGAACAGCCGATGCGATCATCTGTCCCCAGGACGGATTCGGCGGGGTGATGCCCACACCCAGGAAGGACAGACCGGCCTCGGTGGCGATGAAGTTCGGGATCGCCAGAGTGGCCATCACGATGATCGTGCCCGACAGGTTCGGCAGGACCTCGCGGAACACCAGCGGCGCCCAGCCGGCCCCCGAGGTTCGTGCCGCCTCGACGAATTCCCGGTTCGCCAGTGACATGGTCTGAGCGCGGATCACGCGGGCTGTGGCCGGCCAGCTGAAGATGCTGAGCACGATCACGAGCAGGGCGGGACGATTGCCCTGGGGTAGTGCGGAGAGGATCGCGATCATGAAGATCAGGGCAGGGAAGGCCATGAGGAAGTCCATCAGGCGCGAAATCACGGCATCGACGATGCCGCCGAAGAATCCGGCCAGCAACCCCATAACCACGCCCAGGAGCATGGTGATGGCGGTGGCGCAGATGCCGACCAGCAGCGACACTCTGGCCCCATAGGCGATACGGGCGAAGATGTCGCGGCCGTTCTGTGGTTCGACGCCCAGCCAGTGCTCTGCGCTTATGCCACCCAGCGGAGCCAGTGGCAGACCGCCGGAGGACGGGTCCACCGCGGCTTCGTCATAGGTGAAAGGGTCCCAGCCGGACAGCCGGGTGACCAGCGGGGCGAAGATCGCCAACAGGACGATCAGTGCCAGAAATGCGAGAGAGAGGATCACCGAGGGCTTGCGGATAATCTTCCGGAAAGCCCGGACCCCAGGCGAGAAGGACTCGCCCGGGGCCGGTTGACCAAACTCTCCAACTTGGGTGTTGGGCGAGGCGGTCATGAGTGGATCATCCCTCCGGGTTCAGCAGACCGATTTGGTTGTAATCGATGTAGCCGGTCTTCGACGGATTCGCGAAGGCACCACCGATGTTCGTTCCCACCATCTGCAGCGGGCGAGGACGCACCAGCGGGGCGACTGGAGCGAGCTCCGCGATCTTGTCGCTGATCTTGATGTACTTCTCGTTCTTCGATTCCAGGTTCGGATCGATGGCGGCATCGGCGAACATTTTGTTCAGTTCTTTGTCGTTGATCTGCGACTGGTTCCGGTTGCCGGTCTCCGTGATGCGGGTGCCATCGTAGTTCGACTGCAGCAGGGATTGGCCGGAGAACCAACCGTTTCCGCACCAACCGGTGATGGTCATGTCCTTCTGCTGGCTGGGAGTGGCGACAACCTCGTAGAACTTGGCCTGGTCGATGACGTTGAGCTTGACGGTGACGCCTGCCTTGGCCAGGGACTGCTGTACGGCCTCGGCCTGGGCCTGCCACATCGGCAGGGCGCGCACGTCCATGGTCAGGCTCAGGTTCTCGGCCCCGGCCTCCTTCAGCATGGCCTTGGCCTTCTCCGGGTCGCCCTTGTTGCCGTCCGTCGCGTACGGATCCTCGGACTTATAGCCGGGCACGTTGGGCAACAGCAGGTTCGGAGCGGTTTCCGCCAGCTTCGGTCCGCCGGAGGCATTGACCACGCTGGACTTGTCGACTGCCCAGTTGAGCGCTTGGCGCACCTTGACATTGTTCAATGGCTTCTTGGTCGTATTCATGGCCATGTAGTAGTTGCACGAGGCCTGGCCCTGCACGGTCCGCGCCGCCAGCTTCTTATCCTGGGTGATCTTCGCCAGGTTCGCCGACACCACGGGGTTGGTCGATGACGCGATTGCGTTCTTGTCCTCGCCCTGACCGGAGATCAGCCGCTGGTCGATGGTGTTCTGGTCCAGACCCAGCTGGAACTTGTAGCCGTCCAAGTTCGCCGGACGGATATCGTCCGTTTCCTGCTTCCAGTTCTCATTGCGTTCCAGCGTCAGCGATTCGCCCCGCTTGTACTCCTTGACCTTGTAGGGGCCGGAGGAGATTGGATCCTTCTGAATCTGGTCGGCCTTGGTCACCTTGTCCTTGGGGAAGGGCACAGCAGGAGCGGTGGCCATCACCTTTGGAAAATCGGCCATCGGCTGTTCGGTTGTGATCTGAATGGTCCGGTCGTCGATCACCTTGATGGAATCGAGTCCCTTGGGATCCTCGAACACGCCCTTGTACTTCGAGGCGCCTTTGATATAACTCTGCACATCGTCCAGGCCGATGGCCAGGCTGGGATCCAGCGCGTGTTCGATCCCGAACTTCATGTCCTGGGCGGTGATGGGGCTACCGTCATCGAACGTGATTCCGTCTTTGAGCTTGAACGTCCACTGGGTGGCGTCCTTGTTCGACTTACCGGTGTCCTCGGCCAGGTCGCCGACCAGCTCGAGTTCGCCCGAATCACGGTTGTACTTGTACTGGACAAGATTACGGTAGAGCAGCTGGTAGAGGTTCATGACATTGCCGTCGCTGCCCATAGCAGGGTCCAGGTAGGAGAAGTCCGTGCTGCCCAGAATGGTGGCGACCCCGCCTTTCTGAGGATCACCGGTGTACTGGGCGAAACCGGTTTTCGCATCGACGTCGGCCTTGGAATCGCTGCCCGAATCGCCGCCACCGCAGGCGCTGAGGAACATGGCCCCGGCACTCAGCACGGCCACAAGAGGCAGTAGTCGCTTTCTCATGAAGTTATCTCCTTCAACTTGGTAACTACATGGTCGTCTTTGGTACGGCTACCCGCCGCCACTGCACGTGACACGACTCCGGGTCCACCGTGGGTGTGGGTCACTTGGATACTCTGAGCAAAACTGAAAAGCACCATGTGCTTCACCTCACACGGTTAATATAAGCTGATTGCAGCGATCATTGCAATAGGAGAAGCAGAATTGAGCATAGTTGCAACGTGGATTGACTCCCTAGCCGCCTCGAACAAGCTGTCAAAAGGGACCATCGCCGTCCTCAACGCCATCTCCGCCGACCCCGAACGCGCCTCCTACTGCAACACCCAGCAGTTGGCCGAAACGGCGGGAGTCAACGCCGCAACCGTTGTCCGTGCGGCTCAGGCCATTGGATTCGCCGGATGGCCGGCTCTGTCCACTGAGGTCCGCAACCGATTCCTGTCATCCCTCGACGTCCGCAAACACTATGAACATGCCAGCGCGGGCAGATCCGACCGCGCAATCACCGGAATGTCGAAGGACGCAGCACTCCTCCAGGTCTTGGCGGAAACGCTGCAGGAAGATGACCTTGTCCGAATTGCAAGGATCATTGCAGAATCGCGCATGTCGACGGTCCTGGCTACCGGCTCGTGGGCCGGCCCAGCTCAGTTGTTGGCGCACAACAGCAGGGGCTTGGGCTTCAACATAGCGTTCGAGGGCGGGTCGGTGACCACAATGCTCAACGCGGTCCGGCTGCTTCACCCAGGAGACTGCCTGGTCGCCATCTCCGTCTGGAAGACGAGCACCGCCATCTACCAGATGTGCAGGATTGCCCACGAACGCGGCGTGAAGATCATCGTGATCGCCGATCAGCACTCCCATTTGGCCGACCTGGCCGACGAACTACTGCTGGTGCCATCGGAGGGAATGGGCCCGATGGCCTCGGCCACCTGCGCCGTAAGCCTGGTGCAGTGCATCGTCACGGCCTTGGCAGACCTCGATCCGGAGCGCAGTGCCGCCCGTTTGGAAGAACTGGATGATCTATGGCGTCAGACCGGTGCCGTCATGAGTGGGTGAGGACAGCATGGTCGCCGACCGGGCCATACGCCCTTCGTTGACAGCACTGTCAACGCGCGCTATCTTAGCGATTGACAGTGCTGTCAACGGCGGGGTTCCGCCAGCATGGAGGCAACGGTGCCCAAGGTTCTCATTGCAAATCGCGGCGAAATCGCAGTCCGGATCGCCGATGCCCTGCGTACCTTGGGGTGGCAGTCGGTAGCCATCCACGTAGCCGGTGATGACATCCACATCCCAGCCGCAGACGAATCCGTCGAACTGCCCGGCAGCGGGGTCGCCGGATACCTCGACATCGACCGGATCATCGCGGCCGCCCGCGCCACGGGCGCCCTGGCGCTGCACCCCGGCTACGGCTTCCTGTCCGAGAGCCCCGAACTCGCAGAAGCCTGCGCCGACGCGGGAATCACCTTCATCGGCCCCGACCCGCAGACCCTGAGAACCTTCGGCAACAAGGAGACCGCCCGCCGTCTGGCCGGCGAACTCGACATCCCCGTAGTCCCCGGCACCGGCCTGAACCCCGATCCACAGACCGCCGCGGCCTTCCTGGCAGAACACGACACCATCATGGTCAAGGCCGTCGCCGGCGGCGGAGGCCGGGGCATCCGCCAGGTCAGCGCCACCGACCCCGCCGGCAGCCTGCACGCGGCGATCGAATCCTGCCGGACCGAGGCCCTGCACGCCTTCGGCCAGGACGACTTCTTCCTCGAACGCTTCGTCTCCCATCCACACCACATCGAGGTCCAGGTGCTCGGCGACGGCGCCCACGTCCAACACGCCTGGGTCCGCGACTGCTCGGTCCAGCGCCGTAATCAGAAGGTCGTGGAGATCGCGCCCGCGCCCTGGCTGCCACCCGAACTCGAAGAGCGGATCCTGCATGCCGCGCTCGCCCTGGCCCAGGCCTCGGGCCTGCGCGCCCTGGCAACCGTCGAGTTCCTCCTCGATGCACAGGGCTCGGAAGAACCACAGTTCTTCTTCATGGAGGTCAATCCACGCCTGCAGGTCGAACACACCGTCACCGAGGCGATCACGGGTTTGGACCTCGTCGCGCTCCAACTGCAACTGGGCATGGGCAATACCCTGGACCAACTGGGCCTGGACTCCCCACCGGCCAGATCGGGCGTGGCGATCCAGGCCCGGATCAATGCGGAAACGCTCCAGCCAGACGGAACCGTGGCGCCGACAGCCGGCATCGTGGCCGACCCCATCCTGCCGGTCGGCCGCTATGTACGCGTCGACACCGCCTTGGCCCCCGGTTCCCGCGTCGATCCGCGGTTCGATTCGATGATCGCCAAGGTCATCGGCACCGGCCCCACCCTGACGGCCGCAGCCCGGACCACCGCCCACGCATTGGGCCGGCTGTCGACCGCTCCCGTGCACACGAACGCCGCGCTGGCCCGCGCCATCGTCGAGGATGGGGCATTCCTCGCCGGCGATTTCAGCACCGACTACCTGCAGGAGCACCTGGGCCGACTGCTCGAGGCGGCAGCCGCCTACGAACCCGCCGCGGCCGCTCCCTCCGATTCACTGGACGCGGCCAACTCCCACACCACTGATTCCCTCGGCGCCGGCGCCGAGGCCCCCGCGGCCCGGGTGCCCGAGGGCGCCACCCCGATCCGCGCGCAGATGTCGGGGGTGTTCTCCCGCGCACATGTCGAACCCGGTCAGAGCGTGCCCGCCGGCACCGTCCTCTTCACCCTCGAGGCGATGAAGATGGAACATCCGGTCGCGGCCGGCGAGCCGGTGACACTGGCCGCCGTTCTCGCGCAACCGGGCGACCTGGTGCAGGCGGGCGAAGTCCTGGCCTACACCCTGCCCGCCGAGGCCTCGGCCACGGCGACCGGTGACGCAGGCCGACCAACACCCAGCGCCGAAGAGTCCGGACACGCGGACGGCCACGCGACGCCAAGCGGCACGGCACCCGCCGACTGGTCCCCCGAAGTCGCCGAGGTCCACTGGCGCCTGGAGCAGGCCCAGCTGATGGGCGGGGAGCACAAGCTGCGCGTGCAAGCCGATACCGGACGGCTCAACGCCCGCGAGCGCATCGACGCGCTCGCCGATGCCGGCACCTTCAAGGAGATCGGGCCGCTGGCCGGCTTCGGCGCCTACGATGACGACGGCAAGCCGACCGCCGTCAAACCCTCGAACTACCTTTCTGGCACCGCCCGGATCGATGGCCGCAAGGTCTTGCTGGGAGTCGACGACTTCTCCATCCGGGGGTCCTCCGGGGACGCAGCGGTGCACGAGAAGCAGATCTTCACCGAACACCTGGCCGGCGAACTGCAGCTGCCCGTGGTCCGCGTGCTCGATGGGGCCTCCGGTGGCGGCAGTGTGAAGAAGGTGCTGGAGGCCGGCGCCATGTACCTGCCGGTCAATCCGGGCTGGGATGCCGTGGTGGACAACCTGTCCAGGGTCCCCGTCGTCTCGATCGCCGCAGGGCCCACGGTGGGCCTGGGCGCGGCCCGGTTCGTCATGAGCCATCTGGGCATCCTGGTCAAGGGCATCGGCCAGATCTTCACCGCCGGACCCCCGGTGGTCAGGGCCGCCACGGGTGAGGACCTGACGAAGGAGCAGCTGGGCGGCTACGACATCCACCGCGACAACGGCATCGTCGAGCGCTTCGCGGATTCCGAGGCCGAGGCGTACAAGATCGCAGCACGGTTCCTGTCCTATCTGCCCCAGTCCGTCCACGAACTGCCGCAGCGCGGCACGCCCTGCGAACCGGGAGATACGGATGTGGACTACCTTTTGTCCGCGGTCCCGCGCAATCCGCGCAGCCCGTACGAGATCACCTCGATCCTGGAGCGGATCTTCGACGCCGGTTCACTCATGCAGTACGCGGAGTACGGCTCCGGCACCTACACCGGGCTGGCGCGCTTGGACGGCTACCCCGTTGGCGTGATCTCCGGGGATCCGATGCGCGGTGCGACGCTGTCGCTGGAGGGCGCGCAGGCGATGCAGCGGCTGACGGACCTGTGCCAGACCTTCCACCTGCCGATGATCTCGTTCACCGATCAGGCCGGCATGTCCATCGGCTCGCAGGCCGAGCGCCGCGCCACCATCCGCGGCGGCGCCCGCGCCATTGCGGCGGCCTACCAGGCCACCATTCCGCAGGCCGAGATCGTGCTGCGCCGGGTCTACGGGGTCGGTGGCGCCGGGGTCGTCAACCGACATCGGGCCCAGCGCTCCTGGGCCTGGCCCTCGGGAGACTGGGGCTCCCTGCCGCCACAGGGCGGGATCGAGGCGGCCTTCCGCGCCCAGCTGCAGGCCTCCGACGACCCGGCGGCGCTGCTGGCGGACCTGACCCGACAGTTGGAACATGTGTCCTCGCCGTTCCGGACGGTGGAGACCTTCAGCGTGCAGGACATCATCGACCCGCGCACCACCAGGGGCCTGCTGGTCGACTGGGTCGAGGACGCCTACCGGGCCCTGCCCAAGCAGCTCGGCGCGCCGAGCTTCGGTGTGCGCCCCTGAACCGCGGGGCGACCGCCGCCGAATCACGAAGAGAAAGGTGACGAAGATGTCACAACAGGAAGTGCCACAGCAGGAAGATGAGCTCACCGCAGAACTGACCGCCCAGGGCGCGACCGTCCTGGACCGGATGGCCTACTGGAGCGCTCGTACCCCGGACGCGGTGGCCGTCTACGACGGAGAACGCGATCGCGTCCACACCTATGCCGGGCTACAGGAATCGACGGGGACGATCGCCGGCAATCTGCACCGGCTGGGCATCCGCAAGGGCTCGCGGGTCTCGGTCTTCACCACCGACGCCATGCTGGCCACGCAGACCATGCTTTCCATCTGGCGGGCCGGCGCCCTGTACTGCCCCATCAACTTCTCCTACGCCGGCAGGCTGTTGAGCTATCAGCTGGCCGACACCCGCCCGGATCTCATCATCGTCGACGCGGCCCTGGCAGGCACCCTCGACGCCGTCCGCGGCACGACCGACCACAGCGCACCGGTGATCGTCTTCGCAGACGGGGACGCGGCCTCGGCTGCGCGGGCCCAGGCAGCGGCCGCGGCGCCCGAGAGCGGCTGGGACCGGATCGCCTGGGACGAACTGGCCAAGCCGGCTAGGGCCCCGGAAGTCACAGTCACCGATGCCGATCCGGCGAACATCATCTACACCTCGGGCACCACGGGCCCTGCCAAGGGCGTACTGCAACCGCACAGGTGGATCAATCAGTACATCTACAGCATGCGCCAGCTCATCGACGACACCGACGTGATCTACAACGATCTGCCGATGTACCACGTGGGTGGAGCCATGTGCAATGTGGTCAGAGCCCTGTGGATGGGCGCCGAGGCCGCGATCTGGGACAAGTTCTCCTCCAGCGAGTTCTGGAGCAGGATCAACCGCCGCCATGCCACCTCGGCGATCCTGCTCGACGTCATGATCCCCTGGCTGATGAATGCCCCGGCAGGGCCCGAGGACGCCGCCAACAGCCTGCGCAAGGTGCATATGCAACCCCTGCCGCTGAACCACCAACAGGTCGCGCAGCGATTCGGCTTCGACTTCGTCACTGCGGGCTTCGGCCAGACGGAATCGGGTGCCTCCCTGGCCATGCTGATCGACGAGTTCGCCGGGGACGAACCCGGTGGCACACCAACGGAGTTCGTGTTCGGGCTGGACAACGCCGCGGCCCGCGCGGCGGCGCAGGCGGCGGGTCAGCCGATCGTCGGCGGCGACCAGGCCGATGAGAAGGGCCTGATGGGACACCCCACCCGCTTCGTCGAGGCGGCCGTCTGGGATGCCGAGGACCATGAGTGCGCGCCGGGCATCGCCGGGCAGCTGGTGTTCAAACCCCTGGTCGACCACCTCTTCCTCGACGAGTACATCGGCAAGCCGGAGGCCACGGCGAGCGCCTGGACGCACGGCTGGTTCCACACCGGCGATGCTGCGGTCAAGCGCGCCGACGGGATGTTCCGCTTCGTCGATCGGATGGGCGACCGGATGCGGGTACGTGGGGAGAACCTGTCATCCTTCCAGGTCGAGGACATGCTCAACCAGCACCCGCAGGTGCAGTACAGCGCCGTCTTCGCGATCCCCGGCGAGGTGGGCGACGAGGACGATATCGTCGCCTATGTCGTGACGAACCCGGATTCGCCGGTCACAGCGGAGGATCTGACTGCGTATGCTGAGGACACGATGCCGAAGTTCATGCGACCACGGCACATCAGGATCGTCGACGACATTCCGCGCACGCCGACGAACAAGATCGAGAAGTACAAGTTGAAGCAGCGGATCAACGACGAACTAGGACGGTAGCCATCGGAGTCGATTGGGCCAGCGCACGCGCGGACCGCCGGGACAAGGACAGCCGGACGAAGGCCGCTATCCTGGTCGCCGCCCGGTCCGTGTTCGCCAGGCGGGGTTTCGCGGCGACGGCGATCTCGAATATCACGGAGGCCGCGGAGGTCTCGCGCCCCACCTTCTACGTCTACTTCACGTCCAAGGAGGACGTGCTGCGGCATGTGGCCGAGGCCGTGCGCGACGACTTCCTGGCAGCCCATTCCTATACCGGTCCGATCGTCGACGATCAGCGCGCCCTGTCCGCGGCCTCGGTCAGGGCCTTCCTGCTGGCCTACCGGGACTATCTGCCGATCCTGCAGGTGTTCGAGGAACAGGCTGCCAACGATCCGCAGATCGCCGCGATCCAGGAGGAGATCGTGATGCGTCCGCGGCGGCGCACCATCGGGCAGATCAAGCGGATGATCGCCGCCGGCGCCACCCCAGCGGCCCCACCCGAGGTGATCGCGATCAGCATCCGCTCGATCCTGGTGGCCGCCTCGACGATGATCGACCGCGAATTCGGTTCCCTGGACGAGGCGGTCGAACACTGCACCGACCTCTACCTGCGCATGGTCGGCTTCTGAGTCACTTCCTGCGTTTCGGATCCAGCCAGGTCTGCACCTCATCGGCCATGATGTTGACGGCGAAGACCATGAGCGCGATCGCCACGCCCGGGATGATGATCGCATACGGCGCCTGGCTCATGAACGCATAGGCCCGCGAGAGCACCGCGCCCCAGGAGGACTCCGGGGGCTGCACGCCCAGGGACAGGAAGCTCAGGGAGGCCTCGGCGATCATCGCGTGGCCGAAGATCACCGCGGTCTGGACGACCACCGGTTGGATCATATTCGGCACGATGTGCGGCAGCACCATCCGCCGGAATCCTCGGGCACCATAGGATCGGGCCGCCTCGATGTAGGTGGATTCCTTGACGCTGAGCGTCTGTGCCCTGGCCAGCCGCGCGATGCCCGGCGCCAGCACGATGCCGACGGCGAACATGGCATTGAACAGGCCGATGCCCATCGTCGCGGTCACCCCGATCGCCAGGACGATTGCGGGGAAGGCCAGGAAGGCGTCGACCACGCGCATCAGCACCACATCGACCCAGCCGCCCAGATAACCGGCCAGGATCCCGACCACCAAGCCCAGCACCAGGGCCAGGGCGACGGCGAAGAGACTGGCCAGGATCGTGGCCTGCCCGCCCACCAGCATTCTGCTGAGGACATCGCGGCCCAGGTCGTCGGTGCCCAACCAGTGGGCGGGCGAGGGACCGGAGAACACCGAGGTCAGATCCTGTTTGTTCGGATCGTACGGGGTGATGAAGCGGCCGGCGACCAGCAGCAGCACCGCGCCGGCCAGGATCACGATACTGGCCCATTTCACGAAGGACGGAGCCGGTTTGCGGGCCACGGCACCGGCAGAGGCGCCTGGTCCGGTGGGCAGGGGGTTCGTCGTTCTCACCACGTCACTCATTATTTGATCCTCGGGTCCAGTACTCGGTACAGCATGTCGACGATGAAGTTGGTGAACACCACAAGCACGGCCATCACCAGGACCACGCCCTGGACCACCATGTATTCGCGCTGGTTCGTCGCGGTGACGATCAGGGTGCCCAGCCCGGACAGGCCGAACACGGTCTCCACCACGACCGAGGCCGACAGCAGCCGGGAGATCTGCAGGCCGACGATCGTCAGGAACGGCAGGCTCGAGTTCTTCAGCGCGTGGTGCCACAGAACCTGCATGCCCGGCAGGCCCTTGGCCCGCAGGGTCCGCACATGGTCGCTGCCGAGGTCCTCGATCATGGCGCTGCGCACCTGGCGGCAGATCTCCGCACCGCCCACCAGGCCCAGGGCCACCGCCGGCAGCAGCATCGATTGGATACTGCCCAGGGGGTCCGATGAGAACAGTGGACCGCCAGGTCCCGGCAGCCAGCCCAGGGTGATGGAGAAGACCAGGATCAGGATCATCCCGACCCAGAAGTTCGGCAGGGCCAGACCCAGGGTCGCGGCACTCGTGAGTATCCGGTCCAGCCGGCCACCGGCACGCGATGCGGCGTAGACACCGGTGGGCAGGCCGATGACCACGCCGACGATCAAGCCGAATGTGGTCAGCAGGATCGTCACCGGCAGGCGTTCGGCTATCAGGGAGGTGACCGACTGGCCCGTCATGAAGGACACGCCCAGATTGCCGGTCAGGGCATTGCCGATCCAGCTCAGGTACTGCAGCCACAGGGGCTTGTCGATGCCCAGTTCCCCGCGGATCTCCGCCAACCGTTCGGGGGTCGCGTACTCGCCGGCAATCGCATTGGCGGGGTCGCCCGGGATCAGCCGCTGCAGCATGAAGACGATGAGCGAGGCCAGGATCAGGGTGGGGATGATCGACAGCAGACGCGTGCCGAACATTTTGAGAAAGGTCACCGCAGGCTCCTCTCCAAGGAAAGTTCCGCCCACCTGTGGCAGGCCGCCTCTGTGCCCGTGTCGGTCTGTTCGAAAGCAGGCTCGACCCGTCGGCACTCATCGGTGGCGAAGGGGCAGCGGGTGTTGAACCGGCAGCCGCTGGGAGGCTTGAGAGGGCTGGGGATGTCGCCGACGATCAGCGGCTGGGCGTCCAACTGGTTCTCATCGACCTTGGTCGACAGGTGCGAGGACAGCAGCCCGGCGGTATAGGGGTGGCGCGGGTGGAGTGTCAGGTCCTCCGTGTTCCCCCGTTCCACGATCCCACCCAGGTACATGACGTTGATCCACTGACAGATGTGGGCGACCACGGACAGGTCGTGGCTGATGAAGACGATCGCCAGGTCCAGTTCGTCGCGCAGATCGGCCAGCAGGTTGAGCACTTCGGCCTGCAGGGCCACGTCCAGTGCCGCGACGGACTCATCGCAGACCAGGACCTCGGGTTCGACGACCAGCGCGCGGGCGATGCACGCACGCTGTTTCTGCCCGCCGGAGAGCTGGTGGGGGAACCGATCGGCCAGGTCGCGGCGCAGCCCGACCCGCTCCAGGGCCTCATCGGCCCGCCGCGCCCTCTCGGCCGGATCGCCGATGCCCAGGACGTGCATCGGCTCCATCACCGAGGTGATGATCCGGCGCCGGGGGTCCAGCGCCGAATGCGGATCCTGGAAGATCATCTGCACCGAGCGGGTGAAGGCCCGCTTCTGCGCTCCGGTCAGGGTCGCGGTGTTCTGGCCGCGCCATTCGACGGTGCCGCCACTGGGCTCCAGCAAGCCCATCAGCGCGCGGGCCAGCGTCGACTTACCCGAACCGGACTCGCCGATCAGCCCGATGGATTCGCCGGCGCGCACCTCGATGTCGGCCTGGCGGACCGCGTGCAGTTTCCTCTTCCAGCCGACCTTGAAGTCGACGTCGACTCCGGTCAGCCGCAGCAGGGGCTCGCCCGATCGGGGCGCGACGGAATCCGCGCCCGGAGCCGGAGTTGTGGTCTCAGACATGTTCTACCTCCTGCGGGCGTGCCAAGGGATCGATCTGCCCGACGCGCACGCAGCGCGTCATCCTGGCGGCCCGCGGCTGTGTGTCCGCCGACCCTGTCGGGGCCTCGGCGGAGGTGCCGGCTGCGGTGCCCGGCACCGGTAGCAATTCGGGGTGCGCGCCACGGCAGGCCTCCGCGGCGAAGGCGCAGCGCTCGGCGAACCAGCAGCCCTGCCCTTCCTGACCAGGTGGCGGCACCCGCCCCGGCAGTGTCTGCAGATGCATGCCGCGGGTTTCGAAGCGCGGCAAGGCGTTGAGCAGGGCGCCGGTGTAGGGGTGGGACGGAGCAGCCAGGACCTGCTTGACCGGTCCCGTTTCGACGATCTCCCCGGCGTACATCGTCGCCACCCGGTCGCACAGCTGGTTGACCACGCCCAGGTCGTGTGTGATGAACAGGACCGCGGTCCCGAACTCCGCGCACATGTCCTTGATCAGACGCAGCAATTGCAGCTGCACCGTCGCATCGACTGCAGTGGTCGGTTCGTCTGCGATCAGCAGAGTGGGCCCGCACAGCAGGGCGATGGCGATGACCACGCGCTGGCGCATGCCGCCTGAGAGCTCGTGCGGGTAAGCGCCGAAGCGCCCGGCCGGGTCCGGGATGCCCACCCGGTCGAGCATGTCCAGAGACTGGCGTTTGGCCTCGGCCCGGGAAATCCGGCGGTGCGCCCGCAGGGTCTCCGTGAGCTGCTGGCCGATCGTGAAGACGGGGTCGAGTGCGGTCATCGGCTCCTGGAACACCATGGAGACCCGGGTTCCGCGGTACTGCGCCTGCACTGTGTGTTCGGCGTCGAGCAGTTCGACCCCGCCGACCTTGACGGATCCCGTGATCCGCGAGCGCCGCTGATCGTGCAGGCCCATGACCGCCAGGCCGGTGACCGACTTGCCGGATCCGGATTCGCCCACCAGGCCGAAGATCTCGCCCTCGTCGATCCGCAGGCTCACGTTCTTGACCACCGGGGCGTAGTCCCCGGGATTGCGCGGGGTGTCGAATCCGACGCACAGGTTCTCGATTTCAACGGTTGCCATGGTTCACCTCGACTTCGTGATGCCGACGAATTTGGGTTTGCCCAACAGGTTCGACTGGTAGCCCTCGACGCCCTGGTTGACGGCGGTGATCCGGTCCTCGAACACCAACGGCAGCTGGCTGGCGTTCTCGAAGGCCGCCATTCCCGCCTTCTTCAGCAGTGCGCCGCGCGCGTCCTGGTCCTTCTGCGCATTCGCCTTCGTCACCAGATCGTCCAGCCCGGGGGTGACTCCGTGGCCGGCGTTGTAGTAACCGGTCGTGCCCAGCAGCTGCCGGTACATCTGTCCCGGATCGGGCCGGCCGGTCCAGGCGGACAGCAGGCCGGGCTGGCGCAGTTCGTCGAAGTATTCGGTGGTCGACTGCACCACTTCCCTGGGTTCCATGTCGACCTGCAGGCCGATGTCTCCCAGAGAGGCTCTGATGATCTCTCCCACCCGCACCGAATTCGAGTCGTTGGGCAGGAGGATGGAGAACTTCTTGCCCTCGGCGCCGACTTCCCTGACCAGCGCCCTGGCCTTCTCCGGGTCCACTTTGTGGGGGACATCGTCTTCTACTGAGGCCCAGTGGCTGGCGGGCAGGTAGGTGTAGGCGGGCTGGGCGTAGCCGAAGAATCCGACCTTGGCCATCTGCTCCCGGTCGATCGCCAGGTTCACCGCCTGCCGCAGCTTCTTCTGGGCAAAGGTGTCCTCGGAGGACATATCGAGGTAGACCATCCGCACGCGGATCGAATTGTCCGGGTGGACGGTGATCCGGCTGTTGAGCTCCAGATTGCCGGCATCCGCAGGGCCCACGGCCAAGGCCATATCGACCTGGCTGGTGGTCAGCGCGTCGACACGGGTCTTCGGATCTGTGAAGATCCGGATGGTCAATCGGGGTTCGACCTTCACGGATTTGTTCCAGTAGTCGTCGAAGGCCGTGTATTTGATGGCCGTCCCGCGCTGCCATGAGGTCAGCTTCCACGGCCCGGTGCCGACGGGATTCGTCTTGAGCTTGGCCACGCCGGCCTCGATGGCCTTGGGCGAGACCATCATCCCCGACCTGTCGGAGAGCAGCAGCGGCAGCGACGTGTCGGCGGTCTTCAGGTCGAGTTCGATGGTGGAGGGGTCGACCACCTTGATGTCGTCGACTGCCGCGAGTTCGGCCTGGAGGTTCGAGCCCTTGCTGCGCACCCGTTCCAGGTTCGCCTTCACCGCGGTTGCATCCAAGGTCGTCCCGTCGTGGAACTTCACTCCGCTGCGCAGGTGCATGACCAGCTTCTTCGCACTCGGGTAGTCCCACTTGTCCACCAGACCGGGTTTGGGTTCCAAGGTCTTGGGGTCGAAGTCGAACAGGGTGTCGTAGACGGGGTAGAGCATCGTGTGGTCGTTGCCCGAGTTGCCCATAACGGGGTCGAACGAGGAGATGTCGCCGTCGATGGCGACGACCAGTTCCTGCGCGCGGTCCTGTGCCGCGGTGGATGAACAGCCGGCCAGTGCAAGGATGCACAGGGAGGCGATCACGGTGGTGATGAAATGCTTCATAAAGGTCCTTCGGCTCCGTTGCCAGGATGTGAGTCGAAGGTATGGCACGTTGACACCTGCGTCAACCCAATGCCCGGCAGGCGATACGGCAGTGTTGACATATGCGTCAATCCGGCTGTCGGCCGGCTTGCATCCTCGCGTTGCCGCGCCATTTACGTGATTCATTCATGCCCTATTCAGTGGGATGGATCACACGGCACTAGAGTTGTCGGCAAGATGAATCCGACAGTCACGATTCGACGATCACAGCGAGCAGGAGACCCATGCACCACGACATCCTCATCACCGGCGGAACACTCGTCGATCCACAGAATGGCTTGCACGGCGCCTACGACGTGGGCATCCGGGACGGGAAGATCAGCTATGTCGGGGCGGCCTCGGCCGGGGACATCCCCGCGGGACCCCCTGCCGCCGCACGCACGATCGATGCGACAGGACTCATCATCACCCCCGGTTTCATCGACCTCCACTCCCACGCGCAGAACATCGAGGGCCACCGCCTGCAGGCCCAAGACGGAGTGACCACCACCCTGGAACTCGAATGCGGGGTCACTCCCCTGCCGCCCACGGTCGAAGCCGCCGAAGCCCAGGGCAGGCCGTTGAACTTCGGCTACTCCGCCGGCTGGCTGCACGCCCGCGCGATCGTCATGGAAGACATGGACGCGGAACAGATCGCGGCACTCCCCCAGCTGCCACTCGACGCCTTCGCCGCGGTGCAGTCCCTGGAGAACTGGAAGCAGCCGGCCGATGCCGCACAGATCGACCGCATCGTCGAACTGCTGGACGCTCAGTTGGCCGCCGGCGCCATCGGCATCGGCCTGCTGCTGGGCTATGCGCCCTTAACCGGCGCTGACGAACTGACCGCCGTCGCCCGGCTGGCCAAGAGCTATGGGCGCCCGCTCATCGTCCACGTGCGCTGGGGCTCCGGCGCCAGCCATGGAACGCCGGTCGGGGTGCAGGAACTGATCGACCTGAGCCGGAGCACCGGGGTCGCCGTGCACATCTGCCATATCAGCAGTTCGAACTCGTCCGCGGTCCCCGGCGTAGCCCAGGTCCTGGCCGACGCCCACGCCGAGGGCCTGCCCGTCACCTTCGAGTCCTACCCCTTCGCCTATTCGTCGACCGTGATCGGCGCGGACTTCCTCGACCCGCAGAAGATGAGCGCCCAGGGCACGCCCGCGGACTCCCTGACCTATCTGCGCACCGGCGAACGCCCCGCCACCTATCAGCGCCTGGCCGAACTGCGCGCCCAGGATCCCGGCGGCCTGTGCCTGGCCGATTCCTATCCGGACTCCGAACAGGGCCCCGACGGTCTGCTGGTCCGCGCCCTGACCCTGCCGCATTCCGTGTTCGCCAGCGATGCGATGCCGACCAAGCCGACCTCCGAGGGCCCGGCCGCCCACCCGCGCAGCACCTCGACCTTCGTCCGAGCACTCGCGTGGCTGCACCGCGATCTGGACGTTCTGCCCCTGGCCGAGGTCGTGGCCCGGTCCACGACGCTGCCCGCCCAGGTGCTTCGCGGTTGTGCGCCTGCGTTCGCAGCCAAGGGGCACCTGGGCGTGGGCGCCGACGCCGATATCGCGGTATTCGCGCTCGCGGAGTTGGAACCGGCCGCCCGCGCGGTCCCGGTCCAGGCGGCGCGTGGGATGCGCTACGTCTTCGTAGCGGGCGAGCCCGTCGTCGCCGAGGGCCGCACGGTGGAGTCCGTGCAGCCGGGGCGCGCGCTCCTCGCGGAGTAGGGCCCAGCACATCCCAGCGCTCCACTGCGCTGGGATGCACGGGCCTACAATTGAAGCGATCTCGAAAGTCCCCACTCCCGAAAGACAGCTTCATAGTGCGCACTTCCCGCCCTGTTTCGACTGCACTCCGTGCCGTCCATCCCCGCATCTCCCGGATAGCCCGCCCGCTGGCCGCGGCGACTCTGGCACTGGGTACGGTGTTCGGCCTCGCCGCATGCGATTCCGACTCCACCGCGAGCAGCCCCGCCCCCAGCGGCTCCGACTCCCAGCAGCTCTCCGAGCAGGAGGAGGCCGCACAGCGGGCGGCACAGGACGCGGAGTCCACGCCTGCGGCACAGCCGAGCGCGACCTCGGCGCAGCAGGAGAAGAAGGCCGCCCGGTCGGGTGAGTCCGGCGCCAAGCTCGGCGGCGGCTCCGCCCTGGCACTGCTGGAGAAGCTCACGGTCAAGGGCAAGGCGCCGGCCACCGGCTACGACCGCGAGCGTTGGTTCGGCCGCGCCTGGTCCTTCGACTTCGACGGCAATGGCTGCCGGACCCGCGACGACATCCTGGCCCGCGATATGACGAACGTGAAGTACGCGAACGGCAGCACGTGCAAGGTCGCCTCGGGAACCCTGCACGATCCCTACGACGGCAAGACCGACAGCTGGCGGATCGGTAAGAACTCGGTGGACATCGACCACCTGGTCGCCCTGCAGAACGCATGGGTCTCCGGAGCGCAGTATTGGAAGGGCGCGGCCGGTCAGCGGCAGCGCGAGTCCATCGCCAACGACCCCCTCAACCTGATCGCCGCCGACGCCTCGCTCAACCGGACGAAGGGGGCCGCGAACGCCGCCGAATGGCTGCCGGCCAACCGGGGCTTCCGCTGCCAGTACGTGGCCACGCAGATCAGCGTGAAGTACAAGTACTCCCTGTCCGTGACCTCGGCGGAGAAGGGCGCGATGAAGAGGGTCCTGTCCGGCTGCACCGGGCAGAAGGCGGCCGAGGTCGCAGTCCAGAAGGTCGCGACCGGCAAGTCGGTCGCGGGCCAGGCCACGAAGAAGGCGAAGGAGTCCTCGAGTTCCTCGCACAAGAGCACATCGAGCAATTCCTCCTCCTCGAAGTCGAGCTCCTCGAGCTCTTCACACAAGAGCTCGTCGAAGTCCGGCGGTTCCTCCAGTTCGAAGAGTGTGCACCCCGGAGCATTCTGCAAGCCGGCCGGGGCCACGGGTGTTGGATCGAACGGCCACACCTATACGTGCAAGTCATCTTCCACGGAGAGCCGCAACCGCTGGAGGCGCTGAGCGAACCCGGACGGTCCCGGGCCCGCCTCCCGGGACCGTGCAGGAGCCTCGGGGTTCGCATTGCTACACTGCGATGCGTACATACGTTCGATATCTCTCTTCCCCGAGGTTCACATTGCGCATCTTCGCCCACCGTCCACCGCACCACCGCACCACCGCCCCCGGGTTGCCGCGCCTACTCAAGACGGCCCTCGCCTCGGCATTGGCGCTGGGCACCCTGATCGGGCTCAGCGGCTGCGATGAGCTCGGCGAGATCCTGGACGGGGCGCAGGGCGGGTCGTCCAGCTCCACGGCCGGGGCGAAGCTCGACGGCCCCAAGGCCACCGCGACCCTGGAGAAGCTCACGGTCAAGGGCAAGGCACCGGCCAGCGGCTACGACCGGACCCGGTGGTTTGGCAAGGCCTGGGCATACGACTACGACGGCAATGGCTGCCGAACCCGCGACGACATCCTGGCCCGCGATATGACGAACGTGAAGTACGCCGGTGGCAGCAAGTGCAAGGTCGCCTCGGGAACCCTGGACGATCCCTACGACGGCGAAGTCGACAACTGGAAGGTCGGCAAGAACTCCGTGGACATCGACCACCTGGTCGCCCTGCAGAACGTCTGGGTCTCCGGAGCACAGTACTGGACGGGCACCGCCGGCCAGCGGCAGCGCGAGTCCATCGCCAACGACCCGCTCAACCTGATCGCCGCCGACGCCTCCCTCAACCGCACGAAGGGGGCTGCGAACGCCGCCGAATGGCTGCCGAAGAACACCGGTTTCCGCTGCCAGTACGTGGCCACGCAGATCAGCGTGAAGTACAAGTACCAGCTGTCGGTGACGTCCGCGGAGAAGAAGGCGATGCAGAAGATCCTGTCCGGCTGCTCCGACCAGAAAGCCGCGAAGGTCACCCCGCTGAAGATCAAGACGGGGCGTTCGGTCAGCCTGTCGAAATAGCCGGGCTCCCCATCCCGGTGCGGATCCCGCGCCGGGTACGCACCGGCGGCGCCCGGGATCACACTACCGAGGTCATCCCGCCGTCGACGAAGATGTTCTGCCCCGTGACGAAGTCCGAGGCCCCAGAACACAGATAGATCAGCGTTCCCACGAGTTCCTCCTCCTTCCCCCAGCGGCGGGCCGGGGTACGGTCCTCGATCCATGCGTTGAACTGCGGATCGGCGGCCAGGGAGGCGTTCATCTCGGTGGCGAAGTATCCAGGGGAGATCGTGTTGACCTGGATGCCGTGTTCGGCCAGCTCGGAGGCCATGCCCTTCGTGAGCATCGCGATCCCGCCCTTGCTGGCCACATACGGGGTGATGCGGGCGCGCGCCAGCATCGACTGCACGGAGCCGATGTTGACGATCTTGCCCGAGCCCCGCTCGATCATCCCCGGTGCCAGGAGGCGCGAGACGGAGAACGCCGCGGACAGATTCGCCGCGATCACCTCGTCCCAGTCGGCCGGATCCATCTCCCAGAAGTTCCCGCGGCGCTGCACCCCGGCGTTGTTGACCAGGATGTCGGGCACACCCACCTCACCCACCAGCGCCGCGAGGGCGGCCTCGAGTTCCTCCCGCCGGCCCAGGTCCACCCGCAGCCGGCCGGCCACCTCGCCGCCGGCCGAGGCGATGGCCGACTCCGTGTCCGCGATCGCCCGCGGATCCCTTCCGTGGACCACCACCCGGGCGCCTGCGGCTGCCAGGCCCAGGGCGAAGGTCCGGCCCAGCCCGCGGGAGGAACCGGTCACCAGGGCCAGCCTGCCCCTGATGTCGAATGGACCCGCCCCGCCCGCCTGTGCGTTCTGCATGCCAAACATCGCCGCCTTCGTGATGCTCCTATAGGTTGTCAAGCCCGGTCGTGATCATGGTGGTGGTGATCGACCATGGCGAGGTGGCCTACGCGGCGAGCAGGTATTCACGGTAGGCGATGACGAAGTCATCGTCTCGGCGTTT
>NZ_JANIJY010000016.1:0-73893 GCF_024580695.1 Brevibacterium sp. 91QC2O2
ACTTCGAAGGTGATCTTTCTTCTGCGGGAATTGAACTCTAGACAAGTCCTATTTTCCCAGGTCAGAGGTCACCTTCACCTATTCATCCACACCCCGGACACCCCACACCATGAAAAACCCAGGCTAGCGACGCCCGATTTGCTCTACAGCGCGCAGATGATTTACTCTCGCACGTATCAGACTATTCCCCTTCTCCTCGTAGCCACAGTCTGGTATCTGGTGCTTACAACGATCTTCACCATCGCGCAACAGCTGATAGAACGTCGCATACATGATCAGCCGATGCTCAATGTTCGGAGACTGAGGTTTAACCCGTTTGCTTCGAAGGGCCCGAAGAAGGTGATGGCGTAATGAATGAAAAAATCACTGCGGCCGGTGCCGTCAACTCGGCAGATATGGAATGGCCGCTGCTCAAGGCCGACGGGATCCATAAGAGATTCGGGAGCAACCATGTTCTGCGCGGGGTGTCGCTCGATGTGCACAAAGGCGAAGTGCAATGTGTGATTGGACCGTCCGGATCAGGCAAGAGCACCCTGTTACGGTGCCTCAACCTGTTGGAAAGACCCGACGCTGGCTACGTCTACCTAGACGGCGAACCGGTGGGATACTCATGGCGAGGCGATGATCTGAGTGAGATGAAATCGGCTCAGTTGGCACGTCAACGAGAACGCATGGGAATGGTGTTCCAGAGTTTCAACTTATTCGGACATTTGAGCGTGCTGGAGAACGTAACTCTGGCACCTCGTCTGATCAATGGCTCCAGAGGAACCGCGATCAACACAGAAGCCACGGAACTGCTGGCCTCAGTCGGTTTAGCCGATAAAGCGGGGTTCAAACCCGCACAGCTTTCCGGTGGTCAGCAACAGCGCGTCGCCATTGCCAGAGCTTTGGCGATGCATCCGGAAGTCATGCTTTTCGACGAGCCGACCTCGGCGCTCGATCCGGAATTGGTCGGCGATGTTCTGGAGGTCATGAAGAATCTGGCCGAGCAAGGGATGACGATGGTCATCGTCACCCACGAAATGGGCTTCGCGGCCGACGTTGCAGACAAGGTCGTCTTCATGGACGGGGGAATCATCGTGGAAGCCGGCACTCCCAGGGAGATTTTCAAGGACAGCACACATCCGCGCACCACTGAGTTCTTGGCTAGGGTGTTGTGAGTACGTCGAGCTCGTTCCGCCTGTATTCCGCTGCGGAGTGCATGAAAGCGGTTCCCGATTCCACCGGGGTCGAGCTGATGGGGTTGGCGGGGTGCATCACGAAACATGTGGGTGTCCTGCAATCGCAGTTCGGCGGTCGAGTGGAGAGGGCACTAGATCAGCCAGAAGCTCTCCTCTTCGGGCACATGGGCTTCGTCCCCGGCCTGGGAACCTGTGTGAAATCGGGTATGCAGGTAAACGACAATGCACGCATGGGGCTCGACCGGGTGCAAGCATCCGTAACGCTCTTCTCCGCACAGACGGGAGAACCTCGGGCGGTCCTCGACGGCGGTGCGGTAACGGTACTGCGAACAGCCGGGGCATTAATCGCCGGGGTGCGGAGCGTGCTGACCATTGCAGACCCCGTGGTGGCTGTGATCGGCTACGGTGCACAGGGCAGGCAAGTGGCGCGGCTAGCCGGTAGCGTGCTGGGGGCTTCAGAAGTTCGGATCTGGGCACCGTCAAGGCCGTCTGTCAACGATGGGGAAGTCTTGGCTGAAAGCAAGGCTGCGGCGTTGCAGGGAGCGGATGTCGTTGCCTGCTGCACCTCGAGTCGCAGCCCAGTGGTCGAATTGGGGGAGCTCGAAGCCTCAGGAGCGGGGGAAAGCACGATAATTGCCTCAATAAACTCCTTCGCCCCCGATCACAGCGAGATCGCTCCGGATATTGTGGCGGCATCCCGGTTGGTGATCACCGACATCGACGAAGTGGATTCCTTCGGCCCGGTCCACGGTGCCGGAAGCCTAGCAGGAAATCCACAATTCCTCCGTCTGGGCACGGACGTGCTTGGTGAGTACACAGAGGATTTCGGGCGAATGACCGGACCGAAGACGGTACTGATCGGCGGTGCAGGGACCCAGGACGCCCTGATGGCCTGGGCTATCGTAGACGGTGAAGCCGCAGTCATCGAGGCGGTGTCCCGCCTTGCCGGGGACGCCTGCGATCGGGCCGGAGCCGACTGACAGCAGTCGTAGCCGTTTTCAAACAGCGGGGTGGATGGAGGCCGTCGGATGAAGAATGTGACGCTCAAGGACGTTGCCGCCGCCGCCGGAGTCTCGCGTGCCAGTGCCGCGCGTGTACTGGGCGACTACGGATATGCCAGCGACACGGTGAGAAATGCTGTGCTACGGGCTGCGGAAGAACTCGAGTATGCGCCTTCGAAGTTGGCCAGAGCGATGCGCAACGGACGCACCCAGCTCTTGGGATTCATTTGCGCAGATATTTCCGATGGGCTCTTCTCCCAAGCCCTTGCCGGAATCTGCCGTGTTGCCGAGCCCGCAGGTTACCAGGTGGTGGTCTTCACCAGTTCGGATCAGCTCGGAGTGGAACGTGATGGGGTATCGGCACTGCTGTCCCATGGAGTGGAAGGCTTGATCGTGTCGCCGGTGATCGTTGAAGAGCGATCGCATTTGGCCGATGCCACTGTGCCGGTTGTCTATCTCGACCGTGCCCCAGAGGACGTGTCGGGGGTGGTATCCGACAATGTCGGAGCAGGAAGTCTGGCCGCGCAGCTACTGGTGAATGCTGGACACCGCAGAATCGGCATGACGGCTGCTGTCCAGACGGAAGAACCGATCGTCGTCACTCCAGGTGAAGTCCACCGGGGCGGGGGTGCGGAGCTGAGCGTCCATGGAGCCGATCGACCTTCTGTCCTACGTGTCAGGGGATTCGTCAAGACACTGCAGGAAAAAGGCGTGCGGGTCGAGGAGGACGACTTACTGCTGAGCCCGCATCGAAGTCCGGATGCGCAAGACCGGCTGACCGCTTGGCTACGGGGGCGCCGGGACCTCACTGCCATTGCGGCAGTGGACTCGTACCAGGCGCGCAGTCTTTATCGTGCGGTAGGCGAGCTCGGTATGTGTGTGCCGGAAGACCTGTCGATCGTCGTGTTCAGCGATGACGATTGGGTCGAATTCACCAGGGTCCCTCTGACGACGATTCAACTGGATGGGGTCGAAATGGGTGCCCGGGCCGCGGAAAAACTCCTTGCAGCACTTTCCGAGGAGAAGACGACGGATGCGACCGTCGACGTGATACCGGTTATCAGGCGAGCCGGGGCCAGCATTGCGCAAATGCCGGCCACAAGTCGGTAGCGTCCATGCTGACACTCACCTATTCCAGGCGAGTTCCGCCGCGGTTCTGCGGTATCGGAGTTCGCCCAGCCGGAGCCGGTCACGGTTTCCCGGGTGCGGCCTCGGCTCCGGAGGCGGTGTTGGCCCGCAGGACTTCGAGGCGCTCGCGGTACTCGACTTCGTCGATGTCGCCGCGGGCGAAGCGCTCGGCCAGGGTGCGCTGGGCCTGGAACAAGGGGCCGGCTTGCTGGGAGCGCAGCCTGCGCAGCGCCGCGGTGCGCCTGATGAGCAGCACCACGAGCACGACGATGGCGGCGATGAACAAGGCGGTGATGAACATGCCGATGAACGGGACGAACGGCGGAATGTGCGGGCCGAAACCTCCGCGCCCGTAGCCAGTCGGCCCGAAGCCGCCCGTTCCGGAGGTGGCGAGTGCGCTGAACATGATGATCTCCTCTGCGGTGGAGACCCCGGCAATGAGCGCGGGACCGATTCGTACCTCCATCCAAGCCCGGACCCGGCCATCGCACATCCGGCCGGGGGAGTGTTCCTCCCTGCTCCCAGAGGATTACTCCGGCCGAGGCTACTGCCAGCCGGGCGCCACCAGGCCGGCCTCGTAGGCCGTGACCACCAGCTGGGCGCGGTCGCGAGCGCGCAGTTTCTGCATGATGCGGGAGACATGGGTCTTTGCGGTCAGCGGGGAGAGGACCAGCCGCCCGGCGATCTCGTCGTTCGTCAGGCCGTGGCCCACCAGCCGCAGCACCTCGCGTTCGCGCTCGGTCAGCCCGGCCAGCAGAGCGGTATCGGGCGTGGCGCGCAGGCCGGTGGCGGCCCGGTCCAGCAGCCGGCGCGTCACACCCGGCGAGAGTACAGCGTCCCCGGCGCAGGCGGCGCGGACGGCCCGGATGAGATCGGCCGGTTCCGTGTCCTTGACCAGGAAGCCCGCGGCACCGGCCCGGATCGCGCGGACCACGTACTCGTCGAGTTCGAAGGTCGTCACGATCACCACGTGCAGTCCGTCCAAGGCGGGATCTGCGGCGATCTGCTCAGTGGCCCACAGGCCGTCGCCCTCGGGCATCCGGATGTCGACGAGGACCACGTCTACGGGTGCGCCCCGGTCCGCGGCATCCCGCAGGGCGGCCAGGAGCTCATGCCCGCCGGCGGCCTCGGCGACCACCTCGATGTCCTCTTCGGCGTCGAGCAGGGCGCGGAAGCCCGCGCGCACCAACTGGTGGTCATCGGCCAGGGCCACGCGGATCATATCGGCTTCTCCTCATCCATTCGGTCTGCAGCCGGATTCGCAGCCCGGCCTGCAGTCGGGTCCTGCGTCCAGGGCAGGCGCGCTGTGATGCGGGTGCCGCGACCCGCGGCGCCCGAGGCGATGTCCAGGGTGCCGCCTGCCAGTTCGGCGCGCTCGCGCATACTGCGCAGGCCGCCGCCGGAGGGAGCGTGCCGGGCGCTGGTCGGCCCGCCACTCGCGGAGCCACCCTGGCTTGCAGTCCCGCCCTGTTCCACCGGCCCGCCCTGTTCCGCAGGCACGCCGGGCCCGACGCCGTCGTCCTCGATCAGCACGACGAGTCGGTCCCCGTCTCGCTCCAGACGGACCAGTGCGCGGTCCGCGGCTGAGTGCCGCAGGACGTTCGTCAGGGCCTCGCGCACGATCCGCACGGCCGTCGCCTGAATGGGGCCGGCGGGCGGGGTCCGGCCCGCCCCGCTCGTCCGGACCTCCCCGTTCATCCGTCCGGCCCCGCTCGTCCGGTCCGGAATCGCAATCCGGTCGTCGAAGACGATGTCCAGGCCCAGGGAGCGGTGCGCGGAAATGAGTTCGGGCAGCTCGGCGAGCTGGGGCGCGGGGCTCAGCGGGGCATCCTCGCCGCGCAGTGCAGCCAACACGCCACGGGCCTCGGCCAGGCCAGAGCCGGCGAGTCGTCGGATATTGCTCAGGGCCTCGCGCGCCTGTGCAGGGTCGCGGTCGAACAGGTGCAGCCCCATGCCCGACTGCACGGAGATCTGGCTGAGCGAATGGGACAGCACGTCGTGGAGTTCGCGGGCGATGGCCGCGCGTTCGGCCTGCTCCGCGGCCCTGGCGCGCTCGGCGAGTTCCTGTGTGCGGCGGGCGGCGCGGGCCGTCTTGGTCCGGATCGTCACACCGATGCCGGTGCACACGGCCAGGGCCACGGTGCCCGCGATGATGCGCGGGCCCGCGTGCTGTGGTGCGAGGAATTCTACCAGTGTGACGCCGGCCAGCCAGGCCGCCCCGGCCGAGGCCACAGCCCAGACGGGCGCGGCCCACACGAGGGCAGCGATCAGGGCGAAACCGAGCGCGAGCGGGGGCGGACCGAGCTGGGGCGGGATGAACAGCATGGCCAGGGACAGCCCGGCGACCACCGCGACGGTGGGACCCGGCCGGCGGGCCGCGGCGAGCAGGGTCAGGGCGGAAGCCGCGGCGAGCACGACCTTGAGGACGATCCAGGCCGTGGACTGGCCGTGCAGCACGCCCAGGGCGATGGTGGGCGGGGTCTGCACGAGCAGGGCGATGGCGGCTGCGGCCACGAGGAACGCGGGCAGATGACGGGTGGGGCCCTCCGGCCCGCCGGTGTGTCGATCCCCGTCCCGATCCCCGTGCATGGGCCGAGTCTACGCGGCGGAATCAGTGCCGGGCGTCGTCCGGGAGGAGGCCGTCCGGGTACTCCCGGGGGATGAGGAATGGGGAGACCACACCGGTGTCTCATCCCCACAGGCCGTGGGCCGAGCACCCGGACGAGCGCTCAAAGGGAGACCGCTCGCCCCTCATCGTGCTCCGGGAAGATCGTCGCGGGCGGTGCGACATTGATCCTGCGGGCCCAAGGAATGTAGATGAGGGCCGTGACGACCAGCCCGAGGATCCAGGAAACGTCTGCGCCGCCGATCAGCTCGACCATCGGACCCGTGTACAGGGTCTGGTCCAGGAATGGAATCTGAATGGCGACGCCGATGACGTAGCTGGTCAGCGCCGCCGCGTTCCAGCTGCCGTAGCGTCCCTTCCGTGTATAGAGCGCGGGGATGTCGAAACGGTCCTTGGACACCAGGTAGTAGTCCGCGAGGTTGATGATCGACCACGGGGTGAACACCATGAGCAGGAGCAGGACGAAGTTCTTGAAGAAGCCCAGGAACTCTGCGGATGCGGCCAGGGCCACGATCACGGTGAGTGCGACGATGGTGCAGACGAAAACCGCTCGGGTCGCCTTGGTGACCGCGGCGCGGTGGTTCCACGAGGTGGCGATTGTCAGAGTGCACATGAAGGCGCCGTAGGCGTTGAGGGTGTTGACCGTCAGCTTGCTCATCAGGATGACGATGAACATGAGCAGGGCGAGCACTCCGCCGCCGGCCAGCTCGCCGATGAACCCGACCTGGTTGGACAGGAACAGTTCGCCCGCGGCGGTGGCGATGATGACGCCCAGGATCATCGACCACTGCGAGCCGACGACCGATCCGAGGAACGTCCAGCCGAATGTTGTGGACTGCTTGGTGGAACTGGGGAGGTAGCGCGAATAGTCGGCGACATAGGGTCCGTAGGTCATCTGCCACCCGGCCGCCAGTCCCACCACCGAAAGGAAGGTCGGGAATGAGAAGGTGGTGTCACCGAAGACGGCGCCCAGGTCCACCTGGGTGATCACGCAGATGGACAGGTAGACGAACCCGATGAAGCCGGTAATCGTGCTGATCCGGCCCAGCACATGGATGTACCGGTACCCCAGGAGCGCGACCGCCGCGGTGAGGACGCCGAATATCACGATGCCGACCCACGGCGTCTCCACTCGCAGGATCCCGTTGACCGCCTGTCCGGAGAGCACTGCGCCGGTGGAGGCGAACCCGATATACATGAGGACGACGAGGACCAAGGGGACGACCGCGCCGATCACACCGAACTGTGCGCGGGAGGAGATCATCTGCGGCAAGCCGAGTTTGGGGCCCTGCGCGGAGTGCAGTGCCATGATCACCCCGCCGATGATATTGCCGATGAGCAGGGCGATGATCGCCCAGAGGGCGCCGGACTTGAAGGCGGTGACGGCGAGCGCCCCGTCGACGATGGCGGTGATCTGCGTGTTCGATCCGAACCACAGGGTGAATTGGGAGAACGGCCTGCCATGTCGTTCGCGTTCCGGGACCCAGTCGATGGTGCGGGCCTCCACCAGGCTCTGAGCGCCTTCTTCGACGGCATAGTGCAGATCCCGGGGATCCGGGTCCAGTCTCTTGTGCGGGTGTTCGGGTTCGGTCGCCATAGGGGTTCTCCTGGTCTTGTCCGAGTGGGGCGCTAGCCATGTTCTCAAACGTGACCGGTGACACAAGCGTGTCGGGAGGTGAAAGCGTCCGACATCCCGGACTGCGGGGCCCGTGCCGCGATCCGGCCGATACCCCGACGCGCACAGTCGGCCCGCCGCCTATCCCCTACCCGAAGGTCTCCTGCAGGGCCTCGAGTAGGACCTCGGTCGCCGCCCCGTCCTCGACCTCGGCGCGGACCATCGCCACGATCGTGCGCGCACCGCACTCGGTGCCCGGCACCACGGTGGCCACGCCCGGCGCCAGGGCCAGCATCGTGGGGGTGGCCAGGGTCAGGCCCACCCCGGCGCCGGCCATGGCCAGGGATACCGCGGTGTCCGTGACGATGTGCCGCTCCACCGGGGCGAAACCCAGGTCCGCGCAGGCGAAGCGCAGGGCTCGGCCGAAGGACGAGTCGTTCGGCGGCAGGATCCACGGGGCCGTGTGCAGATCGGCGGGCAGCCCGCCGCGCATGCCGTAGACCATGAAGGTCTCGTGGCGCAGGGGCACCATCCGCGCTCCGCGCAGTGGTGCCAGGGGCGCGGCGGGGTAGTCGATGCCGATGCCCACGTCGATGCGCCCCTCGATCACGGCCTGCTGCATGTGTTCGACGTCGACCTCGTGCGCGCGCACCTGTACCCCGGTGTCGGCCAGGCGTTCGAGCACCGGTCCGATCGCCACGAGCGAGGCGGAGCCGAACACGCCCAGCGTCAGCGTCTGGACGAACTCGGCCTGGGCCCCGCGCAGCGCTTCGGCGGCCTGGGCCTCTGCGGCCAGGATCCGCCTGGCCCGCGGCAGCAGGGCGCGTCCGGCCGGGGTCAGTTCGACCGTGCGGCCGGCCGGGCGCAGCAGGGTGGCGCGGGTGGCCCGTTGGAGGGCGGAGATGTGCTGGCTGACCGCCCCGGTGGTATAGCCCAGTTCGCGGGCGGCACGGGTCATAGTGCCGTGGTCGGCGATTGCGACGAAGGCGCGCAGCTGTGTCAGGGTCCAGTTCATATGGGGCTCATTATCCAGTAGACCTAAACGGAACATTCAAATCCTATCGATAGACCTAATGGTTTCTACCGGTGAGACTGTTGGAAAGTGATACGCAACACAGATCCAAAACACTGAGTCACGCCACAGAAAGGTGGTGTCATGTCCACTCCCACAGCACCCGCCCGACCCACTCCGGCTGCCCGCCCTGCACCGGCGAATGCGACCGTCGTCATCGTCGGCGGCGGCATCATGGGCGTGGCCAGCGCCTATGAGCTGGCCCGCGCAGGGGTCACCGACATCGTCGTGATCGAGCGCAACGAACTGGGCTCGGGCTCCACTTGCCGCGCCGCCGGCGGTCTGCGCAGCCAGTTCTCCGACGCCGTCAACATCGCCCTGGGCGCCCGCAGTCTGGAGACCTTCCGCCGGTTCAAGGACCTGTTCGACCAGGACATCGACTTCGTGGGCAGCGGCTACCTGTTCCTGCTCGACGGCGCCGAGGACGCGGCGGCCTTCGAGGACAATGTCGCCGTGCAGCGGGGCATGGGACAGAACTCACGGATGCTGACCGTCGCCCAGGCCGCCGAACTGTGCCCCGTCATCTCCACCACCGGCCTGGTCGGGGCGGCCTTCAACCCCGATGACGCCCACTGCACCCCCGAGTCCGCAGTGGCCGGCTATGCCCGCGCCGCCCGCCGACTGGGCGTGACGATCCTGACGGGGACCTCGGTCACGGGGATCACGGTGGAATCCGGGGCCGTCACCGGAGTGGACACGTCCGCCGGGCCGATCGCCACCGGCACCGTGGTGTGCGCCGCCGGCGCCTGGTCGCAGCAGGTGGGCGCGCTGGCCGGAGTGGACCTGCCGGTCACCCCGCTGCGCCGCCAGATCGTGGTGAGCGAGCCGATCAGCGCCTTCGATGCGCGCAGGCTGCCCTTCACCATCGACTTCTCCACCTCGTTCTACTTCCACTCGGAGGGCTCGGGCCTGCTGTTCGGTGCGCCAGAGGCCGGGGACGTCAATGCCTTCGACACCCGCCGCGACCCCGCTTGGCTGGACCACCTGGGCGAACTCATGGAACGGCGCGCGCCGGCCCTGACCGATGTTGGACTGGGGCGCGGCTGGGCCGGCCTCTACGAGTGCACGCCCGACCACAATGCGCTCATCGGCGTGGCCGAGGAGGTCGCCGGTTTCATCTACGCCTGCGGCTTCTCCGGCCACGGCTTCCTGCAGGGCCCGGCGGTGGGCGAGGTGGTGCGCGACCTGTACCTGGGCACCACCCCCTTCGTCGATGTCTCCGGCATGTCCGTGCAGCGCTTCGCAACCCAATCCACCCGAACCGAACTGAACTTCGTCTAACCCATCGTCAACCCCGTCCACTACTTACCGAAATGTCGAATTCCGGGCGAAAATCCCGATATATCAACATTTCGCCAAGTAGTGGACGGGGAGGAGAGAAAGGAAACACCATGACGTCATCCCTTCCCACACGCGAGGACGTGCTCGCCCTGGCACAGGCCGGGCTGACCGGCTGCGGGCTCGACTTCGAGGCCCTGCTGGGCGCGGATTCCGGCACCGCTGCCGGCGCTTCCGCTTCTGCGGATTCCGGCACGGCCCCCACCATCCCCGCGCGCTCGCCGCTGACCGGCGATGTGCTCGGCCGGCTGGCCGCCGACACCCCGGACACGGCCTCGGCGAAACTGGACCGGGCCCGCGCGGCCTTCGAGACCTGGCGCGATGTGCCGGCCCCCGTGCGCGGCAAGGTGGTGCAGCGCTGGGGCGAGCTGTTGCGCGAGCACAAGGTGGATCTGGGCAAGCTGGTCACCGTGGAGGCCGGCAAGACCCCCTCGGAGGCCGAGGGTGAGGTCCAGGAGATGATCGACATCTGCGAGTTGGCCCTGGGCCAGTCGCGCCAGCTCTTCGGCAAGACCCTGGCCAGCGAGCGCCCCGGCCACCGGCTGATGGAGACCTGGCATCCGCTGGGCGTGGTCGGCATCATCTCGGCGTTCAACTTCCCGGTGGCACCCTATGCATGGAACACGGCCCTGGCCATCGTGTGCGGAGATCCCGTCGTCTGGAAGCCCTCGGAGGTTGCGACGCTGTCCGCGGTGGCCGCCACGGCTCTGCTGACGCGTGCCGCTGCGGAACTCGGGGCGCCCGCGGACCTGGCACAGGTGCTCGTGGGCGACCGCACTGTCGGCCAGGTGCTGGTCGACGACGCCAGGGTGGACCTGGTGTCGGCCACCGGTTCGGTCCGGATGGGCAGGGAGATCGGTCCGGCCGTGGCGCGCCGGTTCGGCCAGTCCCTGCTGGAACTCGGCGGTAACAACGCCGCGATCGTGGCTCCCAGCGCGGATCAGGACCTGGCGATCCGCGGTTCGGTGTTCGCCGCCGCCGGCACCGCCGGCCAGCGCTGCACCACGCTGCGCCGGTTGATCGTGCACTCGTCGATCGCCGAGGACTTCACGGCTGCTCTGGTCGCGGCCTATGACACCCTGGCGATCGGATCGCCCACGACTCCCGGTGTGCTGGTGGGCCCGCTGATCTCGAAGCCTGCCTATGAGGCGATGCAGGCGGCCCTGGCCGCCGCCGTCGAGCAGGGCGGCCAGGTGCTCACCGGGGGTGAGCGGGTGCTGGTCGAGCAGGCCCCCGACGCCTACTACGTGAAGCCCGCCGTGGTGAAGATGCCGGCTCAGACGCAGATCGTCACGGAGGAGACCTTCGCCCCGATCCTTTACGTGATGGAGTACGAGGACTTCGATGCCGCGATCGCGATGAACAACGCGGTGCCGCAGGGCCTGTCCTCGGCGGTGTTCACCACCGAGCTCAAGGAGGCCGAGCGCTTCATCGCGCGCAGTGACGCCGGGATCGCCAACGTCAACATCGGGACCTCGGGCGCGGAGATCGGCGGGGCCTTCGGCGGGAACAAGGAGACCGGTTGGGGTCGCGAATCCGGCACGGACTCCTGGCACGCATACATGCGGCAGGCGACGAACACCGTCAACTACTCCGATGAGCTGCCGCTGGCCCAGGGAGTCGAGTTCCTGTGACGCACGGTGAGGCCTGGGTGAGCGAGGCCCCGACCGGGGCGGGTGCGCCCACGGCGGCCGAGGCCTCGGCCGTCGACGCTGCGGTCGCACCCGACCCGGCTGCACCCGGTTCGGCTTCCCCCACCGCTGCCGAGCGCTCGGCCGGGCACGCGATCGTCGAGCAGCTGCTGGCCTTCGGCATCGAGCGCGTGTTCGCCGTGCCCGGCGAGAGCTATCTGGACGTGCTCGACGGGCTGTACGAGCACCGCGAGTCCATCGACCTGGTGATCACCCGCCAGGAAGGGGGCGCTGCGATGATGGCGGCGGCCCACGGGCAGCTCACGGGAAGCCCGGGGATCTGCATGGTCACGCGCGGGCCCGGCGCCACGAACGCCTCGATCGGGGTGCATGTGGCGGGTCAGGACGCCAGCCCCATGGTGCTGTTCATCGGCCAGGTGCCCACGGCCGTCAACGGCCGGCGGGCCTTCCAGGAGGTTGACTACCGGCTCATGTTCGCAGGGCTGGCCAAGGAGGTCGTGGTCATCGACCGCCCGGAGCGGGCCCCGGAGCTCACCGCCTACGCCCTGACCCTGGCGGTTTCGGGGGAGCCGGGCCCGGTGGTGGTCGTGCTGCCAGAGGACACCCTGGTCGAACCGACCAGCGCGCCCGTGGTGCCCCGCCTGCCGCGCCCCGATCCGCAGCCGGCCATCCACGAGTTGGAGCGCGCAGCGGCCCTGTTGGCACAGGCCCACCGGCCCCTGGTGATCGCCGGTTCGGACCATTGGGATGTCGGGACGGCGCGCCTGCTGGCCGAGTTCGGCGAGTCCTCCGGCATCCCGGTGGCCACCGTGGTGCGCCGTCAGCACGCGCTCGACAACGACTCGGAAGCCTATGTGGGCACCCTGGGCCTGAACACCACGGCGGGCCTGGACGCCCTGATCCAGCGGGCGGACGTGGTGTTGCTGCTGGGCGCCAGGCCCGATGGCCTGTCGATGGCGAATGCTGATCTGCTGTTCGCCTCCGACCCGGGCAGGCGGTTCATCCACGTCTACCCGTCATCCGATGTGATCGGCCGGATCTACCCTGCACATGTTGGTGTTGTGGCGAAGCCGGGCGCGTTCCTCGAGGGCCTGGCGAACCTGGCAGCGGATCCGGCGGCGGCAGTGCCCGAGGCCGCCGGCGGGCAGGCGCCCGGTGAGCAGACGCCGGGTGGCGCAGTGCCCGAGGCCGCGGCCTCGGCGGCGGAGCGGGCTGCATGGCTGGCCGAACTGCGCGCGAACTACCTGGCGGTCTCCCGCCCGGACCCGGCGGCCCCGGAGACGCCGGCCGCAGCGGTCTACATGGACGTGTTCAATCGGCACTTCGACGCCGACACTGTGATGACCGTGGGGGCCGGTGACTACGCCGCCTTCCCCCAGCGCTACCACCGGTACCGTGCCTATCCCAGCCAGGTGGCCAGTCAGTCGGGGTCCATGGGCTTCGGCGTGCCGGCCGCCACCGCGGCGGCACTGGCCCTGCCAGGGCGGCAGGTGGTGTGCTTCGCCGGCGATGGCTGCCTGCTGATGAACGGGCAGGAACTGGCGACGATCGCGCGCTACGGGCTCAACGTGCTGGTGGTGCTGGTGAACAACTCGCGCTTCGGCACGATCCGCCGGCACCAGGACGGGCGGTATCCGGGCCGGGTGTCCGGCACGGATCTGGTCAACCCGGACTTCATCGCCTATGCCGGGTCCTTCGGCGCGCGCACCGCCAGGGTGGGCACGCCCGAGGAGTTCGACGCGGCGCTGGCCGAATTGGCCACCGTCCCCGGCCTGCGCTTCGTGGAGGTCGTCACCGCCTGAGGTGATGCGCAGGCCGGGGCGGGCCGGCTCAGTCCGGCAGGCCCTGCTCCCGGCGCACGTCCATCGCCGGACGGGTGTCGACTCCGCGCTTGGCCAGGGTGGACTTGACCGCAGGCCACAGGGCGAACAGTGCTGCGGTCAGGATCAGGCTGGTCCACACCTGGACGCGGGTGCCGCCGTCATTCGGATCGATGATCATGATGACGACGATGACCAGCACCAGCGCGATCACCAGGATGTTCAGGTACGGGGTGAGCCAGGAGCGGATCTTCAAGCCCTTGCGCTGTTCGGGTGTGAGCTTCAGGCGCATCCGCCACTGCGCCAGGGCGATGAACACGTAGATGAACAGGGCGACCAGACCGCCGGAGTTCATGATGAAGTCGAAGATCACGGTACCCTTGTCGCCGGCGTAGTTCGCGATGATCGCGATGAGCGCCGCCACACAGGAGGCGAACAGGGCCACCACCGGGGTGCCGTAGCGCGAGCGCTTGGCCACGAACCTCGGGGCGAAGCCCTTGTCGGCCAGAGCGGCCATCATCCGCGGGGCCGAATACAGACCCGAGTTCAACACGGAGATGACGGCCGTGAACAGGACGATCTCCATAATCGTCGAGGCCCCCGGCAGGCCGAACATGCCGAAGATGTAGGCGAACGGCGCGGTGATGGAGGGATCGGGCAGTTCGTTCCACGGCACGGCCATGACGATGATGAGCACGCCGCCGACGAAGAACAGCAGGATACGCCAGATGACGGTCTTCGTCGCCTGGTTGATACCGCGGGCGGGGTCGACGGATTCGGCCGAGGCCATCACGGCGATCTCGGTGCCGAAGTAGCTGAAGATGACGGTGGCGATCGCGATGAAGATCGCGGGCACGCCCATCGGGGCGAAACCGTCATGGGCCCACAGATTGGAGATGCCGGGATCGTGGTCTGCGGCGGTGGGCCACAGGTGCAGGACGAACAGGGCGCCGACGACCAAGAATACGATGATCGTGACGACCTTGATGCTGGCCAGCCAGAACTCGATCTCGCCGAAGATCCGCACCGAGAACAGATTGGTCATGATGAACACGGCCACCAGCAGGATCGACCACGCCCAGGTGGGGACCGCGGGGAACCAGCCGTTGAGCAGCCCGCCGCCGATCACCGCCTCGTAGGCGATGATGCCGGCCCAGTAATACCAGTACAGCCAACCGGTCAGGTAGGAGGCGTAGCCGCCCATGGACTCATTCGCGTACTCCATGAAGGAGCCGACGGCGGGCTTGCGGGCGGCCATCTCGCCGAGCATCCGCATGGCCAGGAAGACCAGGAGGCCGCCGATCAGATAGGCGATGATGGCCGCCGGGCCCACTGCGCGCACCACATTGCCAGAACCCACGAACAGGCTGGCGCCGATGATGCCGCCCAGGGTGATCATGGTGATGTGGCGGTTGGCCAGTTTTCCCTTGTCGCGCACGACGATATCGTCGATGCGCTCGCCGAGTTCGGCACCGCCGTCCTTACCGGTGCCCTGGTTGCGGGCATCGCCGTGCTGGGGTCTGTTTTCAGATTTCATCAAGAGTTTCCTGTATCGGTCTTTCTGTCGGGGGATACTGCGTCGTGCGGTCGCGCACGTGTGTGTCGTGCGGCAGAAGTGGCTCCAGGCATATGGAGTGTTCCAAAGCACAGGTCAGTCTACTGAATGTTTGTTTCAGAAAGAGTCGCCGGACACGGAAGTGGCCGAGGCCACACCCGGGTGGGTGTGGCCTCGGCCAGGGGTGCGGCGGCCGGTTCGCCCCGACCCGCGCGCGGCGGTCAGAGGGCGCTCGGCTACTTGCCGGCCGCCTCGGTTTCGGCACGGATGTCCATCGCCGGGCGGGTGTCGACCCCGCGCCGGTGCAGGGTCCGTGACACCAGTGGCCACAGCACGACCAGCACGGCGGTGGCCAGCAGACTGGTGAACACCTGGGCGCGGCCGCCCGGGGTGAGCAGCATGATGATGATGACGGCGATGACGGCGGCGAAGACCACGAGGTTGAGCCAGGGGACGAACGTGACCTTCAGGGGCAGCTCGGCGCGTTCGGCGGGGGAGAGCTTCATGCGCATGCGCAGCTGGGCCCAGGCGATGCAGACGTAGACGAACAGGGCGACCAGGCCGCCGGAGTTCATGATGAACGTGTAGATGTTCTCCGCTCCCGCGAAGTTCGCCACGATCGCGGCCAGCGCGCCCACGCACGACAGCAGAAGTGCGCCGATCGGGGCGCCGGACTTGGTGCGGCGGCCGATCCACTTGAAGGCGAAGCCCTTGTCCGACAGGCTGGCCAGCATGCGCGGGGCCGAATACAGCCCGGAGTTGAGCACGGAGATCGCCGCGGTGAACAGCACCAGGTTCATGATGAGTTTGGCCTGGGGCAGGCCCAGCATCTCGAAGACGTAGGCGAAGGGTGCGGCGACATCGGTGGGCGGCAGTTCGTTCCACGGCACGGCCATGACGATGATGAGCACGCCGCCGACGAAGAACAGCAGGATGCGCCAGACGACGGTGCGGGTGGCCAGTTTGATGCCGCGGGCGGGGTCGACGGACTCCGCTGCCGCCATGACGGCGATTTCGGTGCCGAAGTAGCTGAAGATGACGGTGGCGACCGCGACGATTGCGGTGCCGGCCCCCTCGGGCATGAAGCCGCCGTGGCTCCACAGATTGGAGATGGCCGGATCGTGGGCGCCCGAGGTGGGCCACAGGTGCAGGACGAACAGGGCGCCGGCGACGAGGAAGACGATGATGGTGATGACCTTGATGCTGGCCAGCCAGAATTCGATCTCGCCGAAGATGCGGACCGAGAACAGGTTGGTCAGCAGGAAGATGACGACCAGCAGCGAGGTCCAGGCCCAGCTGGGCACTGCGGGGAACCAGCCGAAGAGGGTGTTGCCGCCGACCACGGACTCATAGGCGATGATGCCGACCCAGAAGTACCAGTACAGCCAGCCGGACAGATAGGCGGCCCAGCCGCCCAGTGATTCGTCGGCGTACTCCATGAAGGAGCCGACGGCGGGCCGGCGGGCGGCCATTTCGCCGAGCATCTGCATGGTCAGCCAGACCAGCAGGCCGCCGATCAGATAGGAGATGATGGCGGCGGGGCCCACCGAGCGGATGACGTCGCCGGAGCCCACGAACAGGCTGGCGCCGATGATGCCGCCCAGCGTGATCATGGTGACGTGGCGGTTGGCCAGTTTGCCGCGGTCGCGTACGACGACCTCGTCAGTGGCGGGGGAATCGGGGGTGGCGCCCGCTGGGGCACCGGAATCCGAGGATTTCATAGCTTCCTTCACGACGGCTCGATGACGGCTCTTCGGGGCCGGAGTCCGCCATTGTGCAGTGTAAGCACGTAAAGGTTGGTGTGCATAGTTTTGAGGGCTGGGTCACTTGGCGGATAGGATCGCGGCGAGACGGATTGGCGGCGGCGAGGCGGGGCAAAGGAGCCCCGGCACAGCGCGGGAACGGCGCAGCGCGGGAACGCACAGCACAGAAGCGGAAGAGGAGTGGAGCATGGGTAGGGACCGAGGGACGATCGCGGTGATCGGCGGGCACGGCAAGACGGGTCGTGCGGTGATCGGCGGCCTGAAACGGCTGGATCAGGAGTCCGTGGCCGTGGGCAGGGCCCAGCTGGCGGACCCGGGCACAGCGCTGTCAGAGGCCGCGGCCATCTACCTCATCGCCCCGAATATGTGCGCCGACGAACCGGGATTCGTCGACACCTGGCTATCCGCCGCGGCCGAGGCCGGGGTCGAGCGGGTGGTCTACCATTCCGTGGCAGCCCCCTACGCCCCACAGATGCCGCACCACCTGCACAAGGCGATGAGCGAGGACCTGGTGCGCCGCAGCGGCCTGGACTGGACGATCCTGCAGCCGTGCGCCTATGCGGAGAACCTGCTGCCGGTCCTGCGCGAACCCCAGCCGCAGATCCGGATCGCCTACAGTCCGGACACACCCTTCGGGCTGATCGGCCTGGACGATGTGGGCGCGATCGCGGCCCGGGTGCTCCTGGAGTCCGGGCACACCGGCGCGAGCTACGAACTGGGCGGCCCGGAGCTGGTGACGGTGCGCCAGGTGGCGCGGATCGCCGAGGCGGCACTGGGCAGACCGGTCGATCTGCGGGTGGAGTCGGTCGACGACTGGGCAGCCGGCCCCGGCGCCGGACTCGAGGCCAGGGAGCGGGACTGGCTGGCGGCCATGTTCGCCTATTACGACGCCCACGGCCTACCCGTCGGAGGCAGGGTCGCGCAGATGCTCCTGGGACGTCGCCCCGAGTCCATGGAGCGGCTGCTGCGCCGTGCCCTGGTGCCCGAGGCCGAGGCGGCGGACCAGGGAGGCCGGCGGGAACGGGATTCCTAGGTGGACCGGGATTCCAGGGCGCGCCAGGCGCGCATCCCGCCGGTCACGTCGATGGGTTGCAGGCCGGGTGTCCCTCCCAGGAGGCGCACGGCGTGGGCCGACCTGGTGCCCGACTCGCAGTAGACATAGCACCGGCGCGGTGCGCCCGCGCCGGGTTCCCCGCCGAGTTCCATCAGGCGGGCCACGGCCCCGACGGGGTCCGCGGCGATGTCCTCGACCGGCAGGTTGACCGATCCCGGGATGGCGTCGGCGGCGTGTTCGGCCGGGGTGCGGACGTCGACCACCGGCACTGCCGTCCCCGTGGTGCCGGTCCCGGTAGCAGCCTCGGGCGCAGCGTGCCCCGTCCCTGCCAGGAGCCGGTGCAGTTCGCCCGCGCTCACCGCGGGGGCCAGGCCCTGGCCGATCTGGTCGGGGCCGGCCGGTCGGAGCGTCGATTCCCGGGCCGCGAGGTCGATGAACTCCCACTGCGCGGTGCGCATATCGTAGACGCCCACCCGGCCGCGCAGCACAGTGCCGATCCCGGTGATCAGCTTGATCGCCTCGGCGGCCAGGGCGGTGCCCATGATGCCGGGGAGTACGCCGAGGACCCCGGCCTGCACGCAGCTGGGCACCGACCCTGGCGCTGGAATCCGCGGGAAGAGATCACGGTAGGTGGGACCCGTGACCGGATCGAAGACGCTGAGCTGTCCGCCGTAGCCCAGGACCGCCGCCCACAGGTGGGGGATGCCCAGCAGGGTCGTGGCATCGGAGACGATATAGCGGGTGGCGAAGGAGTCGCTGCCGTCGATCACCAGGTCCCAGCCGTCCACGAGTTCCACCGCGTCGGCGGCGTCCAGTCTGCGGTCGATCGGCACGATCCGGACATCCGGGTTCAGGGCGCGCAGCGTGCGGGCGGCCGAATCGACCTTCTTCAGCCCCACATCCGCGGTGGTGTGCAGGGGCTGACGGTGCAGATTCGACAGTTCGACCCGATCGTCGTCGATCAACCCCAGCGTGCCGACGCCGGCGGTGGCCAGGTAGATCGCGGCGGGGGAGCCCAGGCCGCCGGCGCCGATGCACAGCACCCGGGCCCGCGCCAGAGCCTCCTGGCCGCGGGAGCCGAAGCCGGGCAGGCTGATCTGCCTGGCATAGCGGTCATCGGGCTCAGTGCCCATCGATGCCCACCCAGGTGTGCTCGCCGGTGGCATAGCTCTGGCGCTTCCAGATCGGCACCGTGGCCTTGACGGCATCGACGACCGCAGCGCAGCAGGCGAAGGCCTCGCCGCGGTGCGGGGCCGAAACCGCGACGACGATCGCGTCATCGCCGACGGCCAGCCGGCCGGTCCGGTGCGTGCAGTGGATCCGGGCCTCCGGGAAGTCCGCGGCGATCCGGGCCACGGTGCGCTGCATGATCGCGGCTGCATCCGGGTGGGCCGAATACTCCAGCCCGGTGACATCGGAGCGCCCGGAATCCGTATTGCGCACGGTGCCGACGAAGTCGACGGTGGCCCCCGCTCCGGCACGAGACACCGCGCGGCGGGCCGAGGCCGGGTCCAGTGGGAGCTCGCTGAGCCCGGTGACAACGGCCGGGACCGCTTCGGCTGTGCCGGCTGCTTCGGCTGTGCCGGGTGCACCGGTCGCATCGGGTGTCGCCGCGCCCGCGGCGGACTCCGCCGGGTCTCCGGCCGAGGGCGCGGCCTCGGCCGGGGCCTCGGGAGTGTGGGTGCGGATGTCGCGGACCTGGGCCAGCAGGTGCCCGAGCAGCGGGGAGAGGACCGCGATCGCATCGCGCGCCGCGCCGAGGGAGCCGGGCAGGTTGATGAGCACGGTGCTCCCGGCGATCCCCGCACGCCCGCGGGACAGTGCCGCCAGCGGAGTGGATTCCCGCCCTCCGGCCAGCAGTGCGTGCACGATCCCCGGCAGCTCGCGGTCGATGTAGCGGGCCGTCTGTTCGGGTGTCAGATCGTCCGGGGTGGCGCCGGTGCCGCCGGAGGTCAGGATCAGATCGGGCCGCGCGCCCGCCGGTGCGGACAGTCGTTCGCCCAGCAGGTGGCCCACGGGGGCGCCGTCGGCGACCACCAGGGGGCCGGTGACGGCGAAGCCGGCCTGTGCGAGCCAGTCGACCAACACGGGGCCCGACCGGTCCTGGGCCCTGCCATGGGCCGCCGAGGTGGAGGCGACGATGACGGTGGCGCGGGGCTGTGGGTCGAGGGTGACGTCGGTCATGGGGCCAAGACTATCCAACCGGGCGCCCGGGCGGACAACGCCGTCCGCCCAAGCGGGCGCGGCCGATGAATGGACTCCGCCGACGCGGTTGGTAACATCGGTCACATGTCTGTGGCGTTGGGAATGCCGATGGTCCGCGGCGAGGATACGGTCACGGTGGCGCGCAGGCGACTCGTGGAGCGCACGGAGGACTTCCCCGGAGGGCCGGGGCTGGCCGACCGGTTCGGCCGGATCGGCGAGGACCTGCGGATATCGGTGATCGACAAGTGCAATCTGCGCTGTGGCTACTGCATGCCCGCGGAGGGGATGCAATGGCTCCCGCGCGAGGACCTGCTCAGTGCCGCCGAGATCGTGCGGATCGTGCGCATCGGGGTCCGGCTGGGCGTGCGGGAACTGCGCCTGACCGGGGGCGAACCACTGGTGCGCCCCGATCTGGAGGAGATCATCGCCGGGGTGCACAGCGCACACCCCGAGCTGCCGATCTCCCTGACGACCAACGGGATAGGCCTGGACAAGCGCGCCGCCGGCCTGGTGCGCGCCGGCCTGCGGCGGATCAACGTGTCCCTCGACACCGTCGACCCGCAGGTGTTCGCCCGGATGACCCGCCGCGACCGGCTGCCGCGGGTGCTCGCCGGGATCGCCGCGGCGCGGGCCGCCGGGCTCGACCCGATCAAGGTCAACGCCGTGGTGCTGCACGGACAGAACGACCACACCGTGCTCGAACTCCTGGACTACTGCCTGGCCCACGGCCTGCAACTGCGCTTCATCGAGCAGATGCCCCTGGACGCCGACCACGGGTGGACGCGCGAGCGGATGGTCGACGCCGCCTGGCTGCGCACCACCCTGGCCCGGAAATACGTGCTGGAACCGGTGGCCGAACCGCGCGGGGGCGCTCCGGCCGAACTCTACGAGGTCCGCGCGGCGGACCCTGTGGCGCCCGGGAGGGCCGCCGTGCTGGGCCGGGTCGGGATGATCGCCTCGGTCACGGAGCCGTTCTGCGCTGCCTGCACGCGGACCCGGATCACCGCAGACGGGCGGGTCCGCTCCTGCCTGTTCTCCCGGGAGGAGTTCGATCTGGCCGGGCTGCTGCGCTCCGGGGCGGGCGACGCCCTCATCGCCGACACCTGGCAGCGCGCCATGTGGCTCAAGCCCCGCGCCCATGGAATGGACCATGCGGGTCTGGGCGATGCGGACTACGTCCAGCCGGAGCGCAGTATGAGCGCGATCGGGGGATGATGGTCCGGTGAGACTGGATGAGATGACACGGGATGCCCCCGGCGGGGCCGAGGCCCCTGTCCGGGTGCGGTACTTCGCCGCGGCCAGGGCGGCCGCCGGCCTGGCCGAGGAGACGGTGGGGCTGCGGGCCGGGGCGCTGGACGCCGCCGGGCTGCGCCGGGAGCTGGGACGGCGGCATCCGCAGCCGCCCGTCGGCGAACCCGCCCTGCACGAGGTGCTGGAACTGTCGAGCCTGCTGTGCGAGGGCCTGGTGCTCGAACCCGGCGACGAGGTCCCCGCAGGCGCGGTGGTCGATGTGCTCCCGCCCTTCGCCGGGGGCTGAGCAGGCCGCCGGTGGAAACACCCCGGTAACCCTTTGTCAGGTTTTGCCGGTGACTGTGTTTTCGGTTGGCGGAATATGCCGATGGAGTGATGCCCGTCACTTGGAAAAATAGTCTCAGCAGACAAAGCAGCCTGAAGGGACTCAGATGTCGAATCACAGTTCGCGTATCCGTATCGGTATCGACACCGGCGGTACGTTCACCGATGTCGTCGCATTCAACGAGGCGACCGGGGAATTGACCACCACCAAGACTCCGTCGACCCCGTCGAACCCCGCCGACGGTTTCATCAACGGCATCGACAAGGTGCTGGGCATGTTGGGCGCGGACGGCGAGGACATCGTGGCGGTCAGCCACGGCACCACGGTGGCCACCAACCAGTTGCTCGAGGGCAAGGTCGGCGACCTGGGCTTCATCACCACCGAGGGCTACGAGTTCGTCCTCGAGATCGCCCGCCAGGCCGTGCCCGACGGCTACGGCAACTCCTACTTCTGGGTCAAGCCCGACCGCATCGTGCCGGCCGACCTGGTCAAGACCGTGGGCGGCCGGATGGACTTCGAGGGCAATGAGGTCCGCCCCTTCGACGAGGACGCCGCCCGCACGGTGGCGCGCTGGTTCAAGGACAAGGGCATCACCACCCTGGGCGTGAACTTCCTGCACGCCTACGCCAACCCCGCGCACGAACAGCGGATGCGGCAGATCCTGCACGAGGAGCACCCCGGGGCCATCGTCTCCCTGAGCTCCGAGGTGCTGCGCGAATACCGCGAATACGAACGCTCCATGACCACCCTGGTCGACGCGGCCGTCAAGCCCAAGGTGTCGAAGTACGTGGCGAACATCCACGACCGCCTCGACCAGTACACCGGCACCGCAGCCGGCAAGCGCGCCGCGATCCCCTTCTACATCATGAAGTCCAACGGCGGCGTGCTCTCCGCCGACGAGGTCGTCAACCAGCCCATCACCACCGTGCTCTCGGGACCCGCCGCCGGCGCCCTGGGCGCCGGGCTGATCGCCCGCGAAGCCGGCTTCGACAAGGTCCTGACCTGCGACGGCGGCGGCACCTCGACCGATGTGACCGTGGTGCTCGACGGCGACCCGGCGCTGACCACCGAGGGCTCCGTTGGCGTCTACCCCTCGAAGATCCCGATGATCGACGTGGTCACGGTGGGCGCCGGCGGCGGCTCGATCGCCTGGACCACCCCGGAGGGCCAGCTCAAGGTCGGCCCGCAGTCGGCCGGCGCCGACCCCGGCCCCATCTGCTACGGCAACGGCGGGACCGAGCCCACCATCACCGACGCCCACGTGTACCTGGGCCGGATCCCCGCGCACCTGCTCGGCGGGGAGATCCCGCTGGACGCGGACGCCGCCCGCTCCGGCATCGCGCAGATCGCCGCGAAGCTGGGCCTGTCCACGGAGAAGGCCGCCACCGGCATCCTGGAGATCAGCGCCTGGAACCAGGCGAACGCCCTGAGCCAGATCTCCGTCAAGCGCGGCCTGGACGTGCGCGACTTCATGCTCGCGACCTTCGGCGGCTCCGGCTCGCTGCTGGCCTGCCGCCTGGTCGACATCCTCAACCTGGCCGGCGTGGTCGTGCCGCTGAACCCCGGCAACGTCTCCGCCTTCGGCCTGCTGACCGTGGACGTGAAGAACGACTACGTGCAGACCCACGTGGCCAAGGACATCGGCCTGGACATCGACACGATCGCCGGGATCTTCGACGAACTGCAGACCAAGGCCACCGCAGCGCTGGACAACGAGGGCTTCGCCGCCGCCGACCACCGCTTCGACCGCTCGGTCGACCTGCGCTACTTCGGCCAGGCCTTCGAGGTCAGGGTGCCGGCCCCCTCCGGCGCGATCACCCGCGACTGGGCGGACGAGGTGACCCACGCCTTCCACGCCGAACACCGCCGGCTCTACGGCTACGACTTCGAGGGCAATGCCGATCAGCAAGTCGAATGGGTCAACGTCCGGGTCTCCGGCATCGGCCCGATCACCCGCCCGCAGATCAAGCAGATCGCCTCGGCGACCGGGGCCGCGGCCCTCGACGAGCGGGCCCGCACCGGAGAACGCGGCGTGTGCTTCGACGCGGAGGCCGGCTTCGTGGAAGCGCCCATCTACTGGCGCCCCGAACTGCTGGCCGGCGATGTCATCACCGGCCCCGCCATCATCGAGGAATTCGGCTCGACCGTGCCCCTGCACCCGGGCTTCACCGCCCGGATCGACCAGGCGGCGAACATCATCATCACCCGCAGCGCAAACCAGGAGGCAGCCAAGTGACGCAGGCAGCGCAGAACACCGTGCAGACCCCCACCGACTCCGGATCCATGCTGGGCCTTGAACCACTGACCGGCCAGGCCCTGCAGGACTACATCGAGGCCCAACCGATCAACCCCGCCGGCCTGCCGACGCCGTACGAACACGGCGAACGGCTGACCCCGGAGGGGACCTCGGTCGACCCGATCGTCGTCGAAATCGTCGAGGGCACCCTGGCCAGCGTGGAGATGGAGGTGGAGACCGCCATCGCCAGGACCTCGCGCTCGCCGATGATCCGCGACGCCCACGACTTCCGCGCCGGCATCCACGACCGGCAGCTGCGCAAGCTGACCGGCCGATCGTACTCCGCCCTGGTCCACCCCGTGGTGCGTGACTACCCCATCGACCAGATGAAGGAAGGCGACGTCTTCTTCCACAACGACGTCTACGAATCCGAAGGCGGCATCGGCCACCTGCCGGACATGTGCGTGACCGTCCCCGTGTTCGCCGACGGCAAGGTCGTGTGCTTCGTGCAGGCCTTCGGCCACCACGACGACATCGGCGGCGCGACACCGGGCTCCATGCCCTCGGCCGCGACCAGCGTGTTCGAGGAGGGCCTGATGATCCCCCCGATCAAGCTGTGGGACCAGGGCGTGCCGAACAAGTCCGCCCAGCGCATCATGACGCGCAACTCCCGGATGCCCGACTCCATCGCGGCGGACCTGGACGCGGAGTGCTCCGCCTGCCTGATGGGCGCCCGCCGGCTGTCCGAGCTGTTCACCCGCTACGGCGTGGACACCGTGGAGGCCGCCTTCGACACGATCCTGGACAATACGACGGAGATCTACCGGCGCGAGATCCTCTCGAAGATCCCCGACGGACAGTACGTGTGGGAGGACTACGCGGAACACGACGGAGTCTCCGATCCGATGCTGCACACCCAGCGGATCACCCTGACGAAGACCTCGACGGGCGGCCCGGGCGATGGCCCGCGCCTCATCATCGACTTCACCGGCACTGCGGCCCAGGCTGTGGGCCCGATCAACCACTGCGGCGACTACGTGGGCGGGAACTTCCTGAAGAAGTGGCTGGCGCCGATCCTGCGCAACCTGGCAGACACCCCGGAGCGGATGGCCGAACTGGACGTCAACGAGGGCATCGTGCCGCTCATCGAGATGCGCTTCCCCGAGAAGGGCACGCTGCTCACCCCCGTGTTCCCCGGGCCCACGAACGCCCGCACCTTCGTCATCCTGCGCCTGCTGGGCGTGCTGGCCGGCGTGGTCGCCAAGGCCGTGGACGGACAGATGCCGGCGGACCAGGAGACGATCCGCTACACCGGCGTCTACGGCAAGGACCGCGACGGCAACGACTATCTGATGCGCGAAGTGCTCGGCGGCGGCTCCGGCGGGCGCTACTACTCCGACGGCGAGGACACCATCCACGTGGTGCCCGACTCCCGTAACCTGCCCACCGAGTTCACCGAGTCCCGCTTCCCCCTCCTGGTGGAGCGCCTGGGCCTGGCCCAGGATTCCGGCGGTGCCGGCCGCTACCGCGGCGGGCTGGGCTATGAGAAGCACATCCGGATGCTCAAGGACGGACACTTCATGTCGATCGCCGACAGGTCCATCCTGGCCTGCTGGGGTGTCAAGGGCGGTCTGGCGGGCAAGCCCTTCCAGGTCACCATCGACCCGGGCGGCCCGGAGGAGCGCGAAGTCGAGGCGCTGGCCGACGACGAGCCGATCAGGGCCGGCCAGGTGGTGCGCATCCGCACCACCGGCGGCGGCGGCTGGGGCGACCCGCTGGAGCGGCCCTATGACGAGGTGCTGCGCGATGTCCGCTGGGCCAAGGTGTCCGTGGCCGGGGCGCACGACTCCTACGGCGTCGTGATCACCGGCACCGGCGACGATGTCGCGGTGGACGTCGCGGCCTCGGACGCGCTGCGCGCCGACATGCGAGCCGGACGCACCGGCGAGGAGCCGTTCTTCGACCGCGGGCCCGGCTTCGCGGCCCTGGCCGGCGACGGGTCCCAGGCGCCGTCCGTGGACTGGCTGTGACGCGATGAGGGTACTGGTGGCCCTGGGCGGCAACGCCATGACGGGGCCGGACGGGGACGCCTCACCGGACGCCCAGCGGCGCGCGATCGCCCGGGCCGCCGTGCACCTGGCCGATCTGGTGGCGGCCGGCCACGAGGTGGTCGTCACCCACGGCAACGGCCCGCAGGTCGGCAACATCATGCGCAAGAACGAGCTGGCATCGGTCGAGCTCCCACCGGTCAGCCTGGACTGGTGCGGGGCGCAGACCCAGGGCACCCTGGGCTTCACGATCGTCAACCGGATCGAGAAGGAACTGGGTGCCCGCGGGATCGACAAGCACGTCACCGCGCTCGTCACCCGCACCGTGGTGGACCCGGACGATCCGGCCTTCGACGATCCGGTCAAGCCGATCGGGTCCTACCAGGACGCGGCCCACGCCGCGCGGATGAGCGCGCTGGGCCAGGTCTGGAAGGACTTCGGGGCCAAGGGCTGGCGGCGCGTCGTGCCCTCGCCGGATCCGCAGGAGATCCTGGAGACGCCCACCGTGACCCATCTGGTGGACGCCGGCTGGATCGTGGTGGCCGCCGGTGGCGGCGGCATCCCCGTGGTGCCCGACGGCACCGGCTACAACGGGGCCTCGGCCGTGATCGACAAGGACCTCAGCGCGGCCAGGCTGGCGCTGTCCGTGGGCGCGGACCGGCTGGTCATCGCCACCGATGTGCCCTATGCGGTCGCGGGCTTCGGCACGCCGGAGGCACGCGATATCGAACAGGTGGACGTGGCCGGACTGCGCGCGATCGCAGCCCAGGGCACCTTCGCCTCCGGGTCCATGGGCCCCAAGGTCGAGGCGGTCCTGCGCTTCGTCGAGGGCGGCGGGCCGATGGGCGTGATCGCCTCCTTGGACGCCCTGCCCGAGGCCGTGGCCGGCACCGCGGGCACGGTGGTGACGGCGTAGCGGCGGACGCCGGGCCCGGTCGGTGGCGCTCGACCCCCTCCACCAGCTGCGCCGCTTAGGATGGAGGCGATGGTCACACCGAAGAATCCACAGATCCCCGTGGTCCTGTTGGCCGCGGGCCGGGGCCGCCGCATGGGTGGGCCCAAGGGCCTGTTGCGCGACGATAGGGGCCGGTCCCTGGTGGCCTGCCAGGTGGAGTCGATCCGCCGGGCCGCCGCCCTGGAACCGAACCTGGATCCAGATCCGATCGTGGTGCTCGGCGCCGCCGCGCAGCGGGTGGAGCACCTGGTGCCCGCCGGTGCGCGGATCGTCCACAACCCCGACTGGGCCTCCGGGATGGGCGGCTCGCTGGCCGCGGGCCTGCGCGCCGTGCCGGCGGATGCGCCAGGGGCCCTGGTGATGTTGCTCGACCTGCCCCACGTCCCGGCCGAGGCCCTGGCCCGCCTGGCCGCACAGACGGACCCCGGGCAGCTGGCCCGGGCGCTGTGGAACGGCGTGCCCGGACACCCCGTGGCCATCGGCGCAGCGCACATCCCGGCGGCCATCACCGCCTGCCACGGCGATGCCGGCGCGCGCGGACTGTTCGCCGCCGTGGCACCCGCCGCCGTGAACCTGGTCGAATGCGCCGATCTGCTGGCGCCCGGCGTGCACGGGGACGCCGATATCGACACACCGGAGCAGGCGGCTGCCGCAGGGTTGCGGCTGCCCGCAGCGCTACCCGCCCGGGGACAGGGGGCCGACCCGCGCGAGGATGCCGGACGGGCCAGAGGAGAGCGCGCATGACGGAACGATCAGAACACACCCCGCTCGACGGTCCCGAATCCTGCCGCCGGGCGCTGGCGGCCGCCGGCTACATCGCCGACGACGCGGTGGCCACCGCCTGCTTCCTGGCGCTGGAACTGGACCGGCCCCTGCTGTGCGAGGGCGTGCCGGGGGTGGGCAAGACCAGCCTGGCCCGGGCCCTGGCCCAGGTTCTGGGCGGACCGCTGATCCGCCTGCAGTGCTACGAGGGCCTCGACTCCACCCACGCCCTCTACGATTGGGACTTCGCCGCGCAGATCCTGCACGTGCGCACCCTGGAGGCCCAGGCCACGAGCACGGGGACCGCACTGGCGGCCGCCGGCATCGAAGACGAACTGCACCGCGAGCGCTTCCTGGTCGCCCGGCCCATCCTCAAGGCCCTGCAGGCCGGCGCGCCCGTGGCTGCCGGCGCCGCGGGCGGGCGGGCGGTGCTGCTGATCGACGAACTGGACCGGGCGGACGACGAATTCGACGCCCTGCTGCTCGAAGTGCTCTCCGACTGGTCCCTGACGATCCCGGAATTGGGCACCGTGCGCGCCGCGGTGCCGCCGGTGGTGATCCTGACCTCGAACCGGACCAGGGACGTCCACGATGCGCTCAAGCGCCGCTGCCTCTACCACTGGTTCGACCAGCCGGGCCCCGAGCGGGAACGCGAGGTGCTGGCCCTGCACGTCCCACATGCCGCGAGCGGGCTGCGCGATGCCGTGGTCGCCGCCGCCGGGCGCCTGCGGGCGGCCGATCTGCTCAAACCGCCGGGGACCTCGGAGACGATCGACTGGTTGCGCGCCCTGCACGCCCTGCGGGTGGACGAACTGGACGAGCCGGCGCTGCGGGCGAGTCTGTCCGCGGTGGTCAAGGACGCCGCAGACATCCCCGTGGCGCGCGAGGTCCTGGGCGTGACCGGCGGTGCCTGAACTGGCCCGGGTGCTCACGGACTTCGCCGCAGCGCTGCGCGCCCAGGGGCTCGCCGCCGACCCCACCAGAGTGGGCCTGTTGCTGCGCGCTGTGGCATTGGTGGACCCGCTGGACGTGGCGCAGGTGCGCGCCGCGTCCCGGACGATCATGTGCTCACAGCGGGAGCACCCGGCCGTACACGACCGCGTCTTCGACCGCTACTTCGGCCTGGCCGGCCGCCGGCTGCCGCGTTCGACCCCGGACGAGGTCCGGGTCCCCACGGCACAGGAGGGCGCCGGCGGGCAGGACGGGGAGGAGGGCGCGGGGCCCATCGTGCCGCAGGCCAGGGCGGCGCGCACCGAACTGCTGCGCCACGTCGACCTGGGCGCCTCCGAACTGGCCGGCGAGGCGCTGGCCCTGATGGAGCGGCTGGAGCTGCGCAGTCCCCGGCGGCGCTCGCACCGCGTCCGCCCTGCGCCGCGGGGCACGCCGGATGAGCGGCGGACCCTGCGGCTGCTGGCCCGCGGACGCGAACTGGACCGACTGCCCACCGCCCGGCCCCGGGTCCGGCGCCGCCCGGTGATCGTGGTCGCCGATGTCTCCGCTTCGATGGACGAATGGCTGCCGGCGCTGTTGCGCTTCATGCAGCGGGCCGTGGTGGAGATCGACGCGCGCGCCTTCGCCCTTGGCACCCGGCTGACGCACCTGAGCCCGCGGCTGACCGGGCCGGGCGGGGTGGCGGCGGCTCAGCGCGCCATCCCGGATCTGGCCTCGGGCACCCGGCTGGGCGACGGGCTGCACGAGCTGGTGGACTCCCGGTGGCGCGAGGCCGTGCGCGGCAGCGTGTTCGTCCTCATCAGCGACGGCTGGGAGCGCGGGGACTGCGCCGGGCTGGAGGCGGCGGCGGGCCGGATCGGCCGGCTGGCGCGGCACTTCGTGTGGATCAACCCGCGGGCCGGGCGCACCGGCTTCGCCCCCGAGATCCGCGGGATGCGGATCGCCCAGCGCTACAGCGATGCGCTGATACCCGCGACCACGGTGGCCGATTGGCAGCGGGCCTGCACCCATATCGCGATGGAGAGGGAGATGCGATGAGCACTGCGAACACACCGGGGGCTGCCCCGGGCGGCGAAGCGGGTCCGAGCACAGCCGAACTCGCCGGCACCCTGCTCGACTGGCTGCACACGGACCGGCCCTTCGCTCTGGCCCTGGTCGTGCAGACCTGGTCCTCGGCACCGCGGCCGGCCGGGGCGCTGATGGCCGTGGCCGCCGACGGGCAGGTGGTCGGCAGTCTGTCGGGCGGCTGCGTGGAGGGCGCAGTGCACGAACTGGCGCTCGACGTCCAGCGCACAGGAGGCGCTGCCCTGGCCCATTACGGGGTCAGCGACGACGATGCCTTCGCGGTGGGCCTGGCCTGCGGCGGCAAGCTCGACGTGCTCGTCACCGCGCTGGGCCCCGGCGACCGGGAGGCCCTGGCAGCCCATCTGGCGGCAGGCCGGGCGGGCGGCCCGAGCGCCCTGGCGGTGCGGCTGCCGGCCGGGCCCGGTGAGCCCGATCCGGCGGGACCGCACCTCATGCGGATCGGGCCCGGTGGTGCGCCCGGGGCCGCGGACAGTTCCGCGAGTCCAGGCGCCGCCGCAGGGACCCTGGGGGACTCGGGGCTCGACGCCCGGATCGGGACTCTGGCCACTGACCTGATCGGCACCGGCGCCACCCGGGTCCTGCAGCCCGCGGACGGACCGCGGGTGCTGGTCACGGCCTCGGCGGCACAGCCGCGGCTCATCGTCTTCGGCGCGATCGACTACGCCGCCGCCCTGGCCGAACTGGGCCGGTTCCTGGGCTACCGGGTGACCGTCTGCGACGCCCGCGCGGTGTTCGCCACCGCCGCGCGCTTCCCCGCCGCCCACGAGGTCGTCGTGGCCTGGCCGCACCGCTATCTGGCAGCCGAGGTGGACGCCGGGCGGGTCGCGGCCTCGACCGTGGTGGCGGTGCTCACCCACGACCTGAAGTTCGATGTGCCCGTGCTGGCCCAGGCCCTGGCATCGCCCGCGGCGTACATCGGCGCGCTGGGCAGCCGGCGCACGCACGCCCTGCGCGTTCAGGCCCTGGCCGAGGCCGGGGTGGCCGCCGAGGACATCGCCCGGATCCACGCGCCGATCGGCCTGGACCTGGGTGCGCGCACCCCGCAGGCCACGGCCGTGTCGATCTTCGCCGAGGTGATCGGCGCGGCAGCCGGCCACACCGGTGGGAGCCTGAAGGATTCCGTCGGCCCGATCCACTGACCGGGCCGGCGACCCCGGGGCCGGGCCGGAAACCCGACCCCGGGCGCTGGCTCAGGCCCGCTGGGCCAGGGTCTCGATGCCGGTGGTGAAGCACTCGCGCGGGGGATTGACCAGCCCGGCGCCCACCTGGCCCACACCTGCGACCCGGCCGGCCATGCCCGTGTTGATCTGCGGCAGCACGTTCGTGCGCAGCACCTTGACGATGTCGATGCCGGAGGGCACGCCGCGGAACTCCAGGATCGGGATCTGGTGGACCGGGTGCTCGCCCAGGGTGATCTCGTACATCCGCTGCGTGGTCTCCACGGCGAAGGGCACGTCCCCGCCCACCAGGCGCACTACGGCCGGTGCCGCGGCCATGGCCAGGCCGCCGATCCCGGCGGTCTCCGTGATGGCGGAGTCGCCGATGTCCGGGTTCGCGTCCTCGGGTCCGTAGGAGCCCAGGAACAGGCCCTCGGCGATCTGCGCGGGACCGGTGTACCAGGTGTCACCGGTGCCGGCCAGCTGCACGCCGAACTCCGTGCCGTTGCGCGCCATGGTCACGACCATGGACGAACCGGCCACGCCCTTGGCCGCGTGCATCGCGAGCTTGCAGGTGGGCATCACCAGGTTGAGCGCGAAGTAGTCGTTGGCGCCCAGGAAGCGGCAGACCTCGGCCAGATCGGAGGACTCCCAGCCGTCCAGGTTCAGCAGATCGGGCATCAGATCGCGCAGGAACAGCAGGGTCGCCGTGCGGTTGCGGTTGTGCCCCTCATCGCCGGACTGCAGCATCTGGGAGACATAGTATTTCGTGTCGATCGGACCGTGCGCGGCCACCGCCGCGCCCAACACAGGGCCCAGCACATCGCGCATCCAGCGCAGCCGGGTGAGCACCTCGTCGTTGTTCGCGCCGTAGCGCAGCACTTTGCCCAGGCCCTCGTTGAGCGAACAGTAGGCGCGGCCGCCGTAGACCGGGTCGCGCAGCTCGAACATCCACATCGAGGGGCTGACCACGCCGGCCATCGGGCCCACCGCATCGCGCGAATGGCACGGGGCCATGGTGAAGCGGCCGTCGGCCAGGCCGGCCTCGGCCTCCTCGAGGGTATCGGCCAGGCCCTCGAAGACCACTGCGCCGGCCAGCGCGCCGCGCATCGGGCCCGAGGCGTTCTCCCACTGCAGCGGCGGGCCCGAGTGCAGGAACTCGTTGTCCGCCAGGCCCAGGCATTCGCGGGCGGGCCGTAGACCCACCAGTTCCGCTCCGGCATTCAGGATCCGCTCGAGCGCCTCCTGGTTCGCCGCCAGTCTCCGGGGATCGGACATCACCCGGTAGATCGCGGCGGCATCGCCCAGCGGCGGCTGCCAGGGGACCTCGGTGACGTCGACGGCCTGGGCGCGCAGGGCATCGGCGAACAGCGCCACGCCCACGGTGGCGACCGTGGGCTCCCCGTCGAGCAGGCCGTGCAGCGCCGGGCCGGCGGCCTCGGCCGCGGCGGTCAGGGCGGACTCCGCACCGGCGGCAGCCGGCGCAGACCCGGCCGGCGCGGCTGCGGCCGGCTGCGCGGACGCGACGCCCAGCAGTTCCAGCGCCCGACGCACGGCCTGTGCATTGGAGGCGTAGACCTCGGCCCCGGCGGCCACCAGCGTCTGCGCCGTGGCGGCGAGGTCCTGCGGATCGGCGGGCGTGCCCAACAGGCTCACGACCACCGGCAGGTTCCGGCCGGAGTCCGCCGCGGCGGCCCTGGCGTCCGAGATCGCCGCGGCCAGATCAGCCGCCGGGTCCTGATGGGCGCCATGGCCCAGCACCAGATCCAGCACCAGGACGCCGGCGTGTTCGGCCTGGGCGCGGATCGCCTCGAGGCGCAGGCCCGGATCGATCATCGGGTGGGCGCGCCCCTGGGTCATGGCGTCGTCGCCGAAGTCCACCACGGCATGACCGGTGGCCGGAATCCGCGCGCCGTCGATGCGCGGGGCGCCGGCCAGCGGGATGTTCGAGGGAATGGGGCCCAGCCCGGCCGCGGCGATCAGCATGGCCTCATCAGCCAGGGTGCCGCCGCAGAACAGACCGCGCAGCGGGCCGGCGACGTCTCCGGCCGCAGTGGTGCTTTCCGGCAGCCAGCGCGGCCACCGGGGTGCGGGGTGTCCGGCCGCGGCCAGGGCGTGCTCGACGCCGGCCGTCAGATCGGGGGAGTCCGGGCCCAAGACGGCCCAGCTGACCGCCAGGCCCAGCTCGGCGGCCAGGGATTCGACCTCGGCCACGACCTGCGGATCGGCCGGTTTGGACACGACGACGACGTGCTCGGTGGCGGGATCGGCGGCCAGGGCGCGCAGCGCCTGCTTGGTCGTCAGACCGCCGACCTGCGCGCTCAGATCGCGTCCGCCTGTGCCGATCAGATGGCTCACACCCACACCGGCCGCGTCGAGCAGCGTCGAGACCTGCTGGGACCCGGTGCCAGAGGCCCCGACGATGCCGAAGGAGCCGGCGGCGACCCGGTTGGCGAAGCCCAGACCCGCGCCGCCGATGATCGCGGTGCCGCAATCGGGGCCCATCAGCAGCAGATCGCGCTCGCCGGCGTAGCGCTTGAGTTCGACCTCGGTGGCGACGTCGACATTGTCGCTGAACAGCAGGACGGAACTGCCGGCGTCCAGGGCGGCCCTGGCCTCGATCCCGGCGTAGGCGCCGGGCACGGATACCACGGTGAGGTTGGCGCCGGCCCGGTCCACCGCGGACTCGACCGTCAACGGGGGCTGGACGCCCGCGCCGAGACCGCCGGCGGACTTCGCCGCGGCGGTCAGTTCCGCGAAGGCCGAGTCGACGGCGGTGCGCCCGGCGGCCAGGGTGTCCTCGTCGGTGGCGCGCAGGGCGATGACAAGGTCGTTCGGGGTGACGTCGGCGGGTACCGTGAAGCCCACCCCGCGCATCAGTTCCAGGTTGAGTTCGGTGCCCATGCCGATCAGGGCATCGGTGATTCCCTCCGTGGTCTGCTTGACCCGGGTCGAGACTTGCATGAGGGCGACGGAGTCGAAGTAGAGGCCGGCTTTGACGTCGAGGAGTTCGGGCACGGGCTTGTCCCTTTCGATCGGGGTGGATGGACGTGGACGTTTGGTAGTGCAGGATGCGCTGGTGCGGTTCACGGGGCGGCGCGCGCGGTCGCGGTGGCCGGGTCCGCCGGAGCCTCCGGTGCGCCGCGGGCCCGGTGGGCCAGGGCCGCTCCCAGCAGCAGGTCGTATCCGGAACTGTGGCCGATCCCGGAGACCAGTTGCAGGGCCGGTTCCGGGTCGGTGAGATCCGCGAGCGAGGCGATCGCGCGGGCCGTCTGCGGCAGGCAGTAGCCGGCCAGGGCGGCTTCGATCAGCGAGGCCGACAGCGCCGGGGTGCGCGCGTAGAGCAGGGGGCCAGGCAGGTGTTCGCGCAGGAGCGCCAGCGCGCTGTCCTGCCCGCCGGCGCGCAGGGCCAGGGCGACGCCGCAGAGCAGATCGTCGCCCGAGGGCGTGCTGCCGGGGCCGAAGCCCAGCAGGTGGTGCACGGCGGAGGTCAGGGCAGGGGACCGCTCGGTCAGGGCGGCCAGCAGTTCCCGGCCCCGGCGGGCCAGGTCGGAGTGCCCGGTGTGTGCGGCGATCGTCGCGAGCACTTCGGCGGCCCCGCCGGCTGCGGCCCGTGGCGCCGCGGCGGGCGAAGGGCGGGCGGCCACCGGCTGTACCCGCCGACGGGCGATCCTGGTGGGCCGCCAGGTGCGGGCCGCGCGCAGCTGCAGGCCGTCGGTCTCCAACGCCCGCACGAGCCCTGTCCGGTCGGTGTGGACCAGGACCGGATCGCCGGTGGAGATTCCGGCCAGGTGCCGGTGGTCCAGTCCGGGGCAGCGCAGTCCGGTTGGCAGCTCGAGGGCGCCGGGGCCCAGGACGGGCAGCACGCGCGGGCACGGTCCGGTGGTGCAGACGTAGAAGCCGGTGCCGAAGATCTGCAGAACGGCACCCGGCAGCACGGCTTCCGACCGGACCGTGCGGGGCCGGCCGGCAACTGGGGCCCCGGCCACCGGACTCGGGGTCGGCGGGGTCGAAAAGGGCAGGGGGGAGGCCGCCGCCGGGATGATAAGTGATCTGGACCTCACTTTCCCAGGTTATCGCGGGCTGCTAGGGTCCAAGCATGTCAAACGATGCCAAGAAGAGGCCCGATTTGCAGCAAGAAATGCTACTCGAGCTCGATGGTGTCGAAACGGTGGCGCTGACGGTCCGCGAAGTGCTTCAGCTGCCCAGCATGCGGGGCTGCACCGTGGTCGCCGGTCGCGCGGGGCTGGACCGGCTGGTCGAGAAGACCAATGTCATGGAGGTCCCCGACATCCTCCCCTGGGTCAAACCGCGCGAACTCCTGCTGACCACCGGATATCCGCTGCGGGAGGCCCCCGACGCCCTGGTGGAGTTGCTGGGCCGCGTCGAAGCGGCGGGGGTCTCGGCCCTGTGCATCAAACCGGGCCGCTATATCGACCGGATCCCGCCGCAGGCGCTGGCCGAGGCCGAACGCCTGTCCCTGCCCATTCTGGAGCTGGGCGAGGGCGTGGGATTCGACGAGATCATGCACGAGGTGCTCTCCTCGAGCCTGAGCCGGGGCGTGGCCATGATCCGGCTGGCCGAACACACCATGCGGGAACTGGTCAACGTGGTCGTCGGCGGTGGCGACCTGACGGACGTGTGCCGGATGCTCATCGAGCGCATCGGCTTCGCCGCGGCCGTCACCACCCTGGACGGCCGCCTCAAGGCGATGGTGGCCGAATCAGATGCCGAACGCGAACGCCTGCTGGGCCTGAGCTGCTTCGACGAATCCGGCAGGTTCATCGTCGAGGACGAGCCGGCCAGGGCGGCCAGGTCCCAGGGGCAGGTGTTCTGGGGCAACTGTCAGATCCTCGATGACGAGCGGACGCTGGGCCGGATCGTGGCGTTCTCCGACCGGACCCCGGGGGACGTCGAATTCCGGGTGCTGGAGCAGGCGGCCGCGGCCGCCGCCCTGGTGCTGGCCCGCGAGCAGTCGGTGGCGGCGGTGGAGAGCAAGTACCGCAGCGACTTCGTGCTCGAAGTGCTGCGCGGGCACATCGCGTCCCCGGAGCGCACGGTGTCACATGCGAAGTCCCTGGGATGGGACCTGGACCGTGAACTCAACGTGGTCGTCGCCGAGGCCGATCCCAGCGATGACAGCGTGGCCGCCGACGATCTGTCCCAGTTGCAGACGCTGTTCGCCCGCGCCTGGTCCTCTGTGGTCTCCGCCGACGATCCCCATGCGGCGGTCGTCGGGTCAGGCGATCAGGTGATCCTGCTGCTGGCGGCGGCCGACCGCGACGAGATCGTCGAGCGGGTGCGCGCCTACGCCACCGCGGTGCGGGGGCGCGGCGGCGGTGGCCGGAGGGAGTTCTCCGTGGGGATCTCACGACCCACCGCGGACGTCGTCGACCTGGCCGATGCCTATCAGCAGGCGACCAGGGCCCTGGACGTGGGGCGTCAGCTGGGGGCCGGCCACAACTTCAGCCACTTCGACGGACTGGGCGTCTACCGGTTGCTGCTGCACGTGGGGCAGAAGGAGGAACTGCGCGCCTTCGCCCAGGAGACCCTGGGCGTGCTGGCCGGCGATGACAAACCGGAATACGCGGACCTGCGGGAGACCCTGCAGGCCCTGCTCGACCACAATCTCAACGTCGCGGAGACGGCAAGGGCGCTGTTCTTCCACTACAACACGCTGCGCTATCGGATCACCAAACTCGAACGCATGATCGGTCCATTCACCCGTGATCCGCACCTGCGGCTCGCCGTCGAACTCGCCCTGCAGATCGTCAAACTTCCATAGGGCCGACCGGGCCGTCTTTGGCAGAATCTGTGGGTTCGGCAGTGGTTCACACCACATAGCCTGGGGTGTGAGACCTTCGTTCGATCAATGGTGATGAAGAACCCGGGAGCATTCGTGGCGATATTCGGTTGGACCGTCCATGGCGATGGCAAGCATGTGAAACAGGGTGAGGTCGTCAAGACCTATGAGCGCCTCACCTGGCCGCGGACCATCGGCTTCGGAGCGCAGCACGTGGTGGCGATGTTCGGCTCCACGTTCATCTTCCCCATCGTCATGGGGCTCAACCCGCAGCTGGCGGTGATGATGAGCGGGGTCGCCACCATCATCTTCCTGCTCATCGTCAAGGGCCGGATCCCCAGCTATCTGGGAACGTCCGCGGCCTTCGTCGGAGGCGTCGCGGCGGTCCACGCCCAGGGCGGGATGCCGCAGGAGGTGACCGGTGCGATCATGGTCGCCGGCATCGTCCTGGCCCTTGCCGGCGTCTTCATCCACCTGGTCGGCGCGCAGTTCCTGACCAAGGTCCTGCCGCCTGTGGTGGTGGGCGGGGTCGTCATGCTCATCGGTTTCAACCTGGCGCCCGTGGTGGCCAGGACCTACTGGCCCCAGGACCAGTGGATCGCCCTCATCGTCATGCTCTTCACCATCGTCATCGCCGTCGTGGCCAAGGGATTCCTGGGCCGGATGGCGGTCCTCCTGGGCCTGGTCTTCGGATACCTGCTGTCGTGGGTGTTCGACCGTGCGTTCGGCCAGATCACCTCCTTCAGCTCCTCCGCAGGAGAGGCGACGACGCACTGGCGGGTCGATTGGTCCTCCGTGTACGCGGCCGACTGGTTGGGGCTGCCCCCGATGACGGATGCCGCGGCCGGGGTCGTGGGCTTCCACCTGCCGGTCTTCAACGCGGCGGCGATCATCGTCATGCTGCCGGGGGTGATCGCCCTGGTGGCGGAGAACGTCGGACACGTCAAAGCGGTCGAGGAGATGATGGGGGAGCCGCTGGACAAGTACGTCGGGCGGGCGGTCGTCGGCGACGGGGTGGCGACGGCCGTCGTCACCATGGTCGGCGGTTCCCCGACGACGACCCATGCGGAGAACATCGGCGTGATGGCCGCGACCAGGGTCTACTCAACCGCCGCCTACTGGGCGGCGGCCGGTATCGCGATCCTCTTCGGGTTCTCCCCGAAGTTCGGCGCGCTCATCTCATCGGTGCCCGGCGGCGTGCTGGGCGGGATCATGGTCGTCCTGTACGGCATGATCGGGCTGCTGGGGGCCAAGATCTGGATCGAGAACAAGGTCGACTTCGCGCGGCCGGTCAATATGGTGCCGATCGCCGCGGGCGTCATCATCGCCATTGGCGATGTCAGCCTGAAGTTCTCGGAGACATTCACCCTGTCCGGGATTACCCTGGGCACCATCGTCGTGCTGGTGATGTACCACCTGGGCCGCTGGCTGACGGACCGGTCGGCCGGCAGGGCCGGTGCGGCCGCCGACCCCGGCGCCCGCAATGTTAAGCGCGAGTAAATGACCGCGCTCGTATGAGCAAACCTTGCCTGCGGACACCATTCGTCTTTGGCATATCTATCTGTGACCTGCGCCTCACGGCTGTCCTAGAGTGTGGGATACGGCGCGGCCTGTCAATAACGGAACCCCCACCTCGGCGCCACCGGCTAAGGAGCACAGCATGGCGATATTCGGTTGGAAACTACACGGCGACGGCAAGACGATCGCCCCCGGCGACGCGGTCGCCCCCAGTGAGCGACTGACGTGGCCGCGCACGATCGGACTGGGCTTCCAGCACGTGTTCGCGATGTTCGGCGCGACCTTCGTGTTCCCGGTCATCATGGGGCTGAACCCACAGCTGGCCGTGATGATGTCCGGCTTCGGCACGATCATCTTCCTGCTCATCGTCTCCGGGAAGGTCCCCAGCTACGTCGGCACCTCGGCCGCCTTCGTGGGCGGCACCGCCACGGTCACCGCCCAGGGTGGCAGCCCGGCACAGGTGACCGGCGCGATCCTGGTCTCCGGCGCCGTCCTGACCCTGGTGGGCGCCTTCATCCACTGGATCGGCGCCAGCGCCCTGACCCGGGTCCTGCCCGCGGTCGTCACCGGCGGCGTGGTCATGCTCATCGGCTTCAACCTCGCGCCCGTGGTGGCCAACACCTACTGGCCCCAGGACCAGTGGGTCGCCCTGCTGGTGATGGCGTTCATCATCCTGTTCTCCGTGTGCATCAAGGGATTCATCGGCAGGGTCGCGGTGTTCCTCGGCCTGATCTTCGGCTACCTGCTCTCCTGGCTGTTCGACACGGTGTTCGGCAAGATCACCTCCTTCGACGCGGGCGCCGGCGAGGTCACCGAGCACTTCCGCATCGACTGGTCCGGCGTGCAGTCCGCGCCCTGGATCGGCCTGCCCCCGGTATCGGATGAGGCGGCCGGCGTGGTGGGCCTCCACCTCCCCGAATTCAACGCCGCCGCCATCGTCGTCATGCTGCCGGCGATCATCGCCCTGGTCGCGGAGAACGTCGGCCACGTCAAGGCGGTCGAGGAGATGACCGGCGAGAAGCTGGACAAGTACACCGGCCGAGCGGTGATGGGCGACGGCGTGGCCACCATGGTGGCCACCGGCGTCGGCGGTTCGCCCACCACCACCTACGCGGAGAACATCGGCGTGATGGCCGCGACCAAGGTCTACTCCACCGCCGCCTACTGGGTGGCCGCGATCGTGGCGATCGTCTTCGGGCTCTCCCCGAAGTTCGGCGCGCTCATCGCGTCCGTGCCCGGCGGTGTGCTGGGCGGGATCACCGTCGTGCTCTACGGCATGATCGGCATGCTGGGCGCGAAGATCTGGATCGAGAACAAGGTCGACTTCTCCAGCCCGCTCAACATGGTCCCAGTGGCCGCCGGCATCATCATCGCAATCGGCGACGTCAGCCTGAAGTTCAGCGAATCGTTCACGCTCTCGGGCATCGCCCTTGGCACCCTTGTGATGCTGGTCATGTACCATGTGGCGCGCTGGCTGGCGCCCAAGGACATCAGGGAGGCGGCCGAGTCCGATGTCGGTGGAACCGCCATCAGCGTCGGCTCGAAGGGCCTGGAGGAACGGGTTTCCGAGGAACTCCGGCAGGATCGGAAACACTGAAGGAAGAAGTCGACGAGGCAAGTGATATAAGGAATGAAGCCGTCCCCATTTACCATCCATCGGCCCACGAGCGTGGAACAGACCCTGGAACTGCTGAGCGAGTTCGGCGCCCACGGCAAGATCATCGCCGGCGGCCAGAGCCTGGTCCCCGTGCTCAATATGCGGCTCGCGGCACCCGAACACCTCATCGACATCACCGCGGTCAGCGGACTGTCCGACATCGTCGTGCACGATGGCGACGTCGAGGTGGGAGCCCTGGTCAGCCATGCCCGGCTGGAACACGATGAGCGCGCCCACGCCGCACAGCCCGTGCTGCGGGCGGCTCTGAAGTGCGTGGCCCACCCCGCGATTCGCAACCGGGGGACCACGGTGGGCTCCCTGGCCCACGCCGACCCCAACGGGGAGATGCCGATGATCCTGGCGCTGACCGGCGGGCACGTCGACGTGGTGAGCAGCAGGGGGACGCGCAGCCTGGAGGCCGCCGAACTCAATGTGGGCCCGTTGGAGACCTGTTTGGAATCCGATGAGCTCATCGTCAAGGCGGTGTTCGGCGGTCTGGCCCCCGGCCAGTCGGCGGACTTCGCCGAACTCACCAGGCGCACCGGCGACTACGCCCTGGCCGGGGTCGGCATGGTCCTGAGCGCCGATCCGGACACCGGCGAGTTGACCGGGCTGCGGGCGGGCTTCGTGTCCGTGACCGACCTGCCCGACATCCTGGACCTGGGCGGTGTCGTGGCCGGGACCCAGCGGGCCGAGGCCGCCGCCCTGGTGCCCGCGATCGCACAGGCGGTCGAGGAGTTCGTCGATCCGGTGGGCGACATCCATGCCACTGCGGACTATCGGCGCCACCTGGCCGGGGTGATGGCCGGTCGGGTTTTCACAGGACTGATCTCCGGGGCCGTCCCCGGAAGGGAAACGGAGGAGGCGGCATGAGCGCCGAAACGCTGAACAGGATCCGACTGACCGTCAACGGCGTCGATCACGATCTGGACGTCCCCGACCGCAAACTGCTCTCCGATGTGCTGCGCCAGGACCTGGAGCTGACCGGCACCCATGTGGGGTGCGAACACGGGGTGTGCGGGGCCTGCACGGTCCAATTCGACGGGGTTCCCGTGCGCTCGTGCCTGGTCTTCGCGGCCAGCGCACAGGGCCACGAGGTGACCACGGTCGAGGGCATCGGCAACGATCCTGAGCACCCCTCGCCCGTGCAGCAGGCCTTCATCGACTGCCACGGCCTGCAGTGCGGATTCTGCACGCCGGGCTTCATCACCACCATCGACGCCTTCATCAAGGACAACCCCCACCCAACGGAGGAGGAGTCCCGCGAGGTCGTCTCCGGCAATCTGTGCCGGTGCACCGGCTACCAGAACATCGTCAAGGCGGTGCAGCGCGCCGCCGAACTGCAGGAACAGGACAAGGCCCTGGCCGCGGGTTCCAGCGCGCCGTCCGGGAGCGGCGGCTGTTGCGGCGGGGGCTGCTGCGGGGAGGGAAGCGCCGAATGACCACCAGGATGTTCGGGCAGAAGATCAAGCGCCGCGAGGACCCGCGCCTGGTCACCGGGAACGGCCGCTACGTCGACGATTTGGGCGCCGGCGCCCTGGTCGCGGCCTTCGTCCGCAGCCCCCACGCGCACGCGAATATCGTCGACATCGATGTCACCGACGCCATCGACGTCGACGGGGTCGTGGCGATCTGGACCCACGAGGACCTGCCGGGCGATGCTGCGGAACGCCTGCCCATGCTGCTGCCCCACCCCTCCATCGTCAATCCCATGACCGGGTACGCCCTGGCCCGCGATCACGTGAACTTCGTGGGCGAGCCGGTGGCGATGGTCGTGGCGGAGAACCGCTATATCGCCGAGGACGCGGCCGGGCGGATCTCGGTCGACTACGAATTCCTGCCCCCGGTGGTGGGAGTCGACCAGGCCCGTGCGGCGCAGACCGCTGTGCACGAGGGCATCGAGGACAATGTCGCGGCCCACTACCAGCAGACCGTCGGCGATGCACCCGGTGCCATCGCCTCGGCCCCGCACAGCCTGGAGCTGGAACTGGAGGTGTCCCGTTCGGCCTGCATGCCGATGGAGGGCAAGGGCGTGGTCGCCAAATGGAACACCGAGGACGGCACCCTGCTGCTGCACTCCTCGACCCAGACGGCATCGGGCCTGCGCGCGGCGATCGCCGCGAAGCTGGGCCTGCCGCTGACCAAGGTCGAGGTCGTCGCCCCCGACATCGGCGGCGGCTTCGGCGTGAAGATCAACCACCCGTGGCCGGAGGAGCTGGCCTGTGCCTGCGCCGCGCGCGCCCTGGGCACGACCGTGAAATGGACCGAGGACAGGCGCGAGCACTTCGTATCATCGGCCCATGAGCGCGGCCAGATCCAGGAAGTCCACGTGGGCTTCGACGACGAGGGCCGGATCCTGGGCCTGGACGTGAAGTTCTGGCACGACAACGGCGCCTATCTGCCCTATGGCGTGATCGTCCCGCTCAACACCTCCACCCACATCATGGGTCCCTACGACATCGCGAACTTCAACGTCGAATGGTGGTCGCTCTACACCAACTGCGTGATCGTCACCCCCTATCGCGGGGCCGGGCGCGTGCACGCGACCTTCATGATGGAGCGCACGATGGACGCGATCGCCGATGAGCTGGGCCTGGACCGGGCACAGGTGCGGTTGAACAACTTCGTGCGCGAATTCCCGCACCCCATGGGCGTGGTGATGCAGGACGGCGCCGAGGGCTGCCTGGACTCCGGGGACTTCCTGACCTCGCTGGACAAGCTCAAGGCACTGGTCGGCTGGGACGAATTCGAGGACTACCGGAACCGGGCCAGGGCCGAGGGCCGCCACGTGGGCATCGGAATGGGCGCCTATGTGGAGAGCACGGGCGCCGGGCCCTATGAGGGCGGCCATATCGAGATCGAATCCTCCGGCCGGGTCAATGTGTGGACCGGCCTGACCACCCAGGGACAGGCGCACGCCACCGTGTTCGCCCAGATCGTCGCCGATGAACTGGGCGTGCCGATCGACACCGTCCACGTCACCACGGGCGACACCAGGAAGATGCCCTACTCCGTGGGCACCTGGGGTTCGCGCGGCGGGGTGATGGCGGGCAACGCCCTGCACGTGACGGCGAAGAAGGTCAAGGCCAAGGCGCTGAAGATCGCCGGGGACCTGTTGGAGGTGTCCCCGGAGGACCTGGAGATCGTCGACGGCACGGTCCAGGTCAAGGGGGACCCGTCGGCCTCGATGCCGCTGGCCTCCGTGGCGGTGCTGTCCAATCCGCTGCGCTACGCCTTCGACGAGAGCGCCAAACAGGCGACCCAGTTCGCCAAGCCCGCCGATCCGAACACCCCGCCGATCAAGCCGGGGGAGGAGCCGGGCCTGGAGGAACAGGACTACTTCTCGCCCCTGCGCTCGACCGTGGCCAACGGCATGCACGCCGCGATCGTGGAGACGGATCCGGAGACGGCCGACATCACGATCCTCAAGTACTGCGTGGTCCACGACTGCGGCCCGATGATCAACCCGATGGTCGTCGAGGGCCAGGTGCACGGCGGAGTGGCCCAGGGAGTGGGCGGGGCGCTGTACGAGAAGATGGCCTACGACGCCGACGGCCAGCTGCTCAACGCATCGTTCATGGACTTCCTCATGCCCTTCGCATCGGAGGTCCCGAAGGTCGAGACGGACCATCTGGAGACCCCGAGCCCGCTCAACCCCCTGGGGATCAAGGGCGCGGGCGAAGCGGGGGCGATCCCCGTGGTCTCCGTCATCGCCTCGGCCATCGAGGACGCCGAGGGCTTCGAGATCCGCAGCATGCCCATCGACCCGTCGACCCTGTGGGAGCTGCGCCGGAAGCACGCGGCCGGCGCCGTTCCCAGTCTGCATCGGGCCTGAGCGCCGGGGCCACGCGCTCCGGCTGCGGCGCTCCGGCGCGGCTCCCACAGCCCGGCTCCCGCAGTCCTCACCGCACCATCACCGTATCGATCACCGCTTAGAGCACAGAAGGAAATCACACCATGGAGATCACCGCCACTGCCCATATGGAAGCCGATCCGCAGACCGCCTGGGATGCGTTCCACGCGGAGTGGGTGCTGGCGCGCACGATCCCCGGCGTGGAGTCGCTGACCCCCGCCGGCCCCGGAGCCTATGACGTTGTCATGACCATGGGGGTCGCGGCGATCAAGGGCACCTACAAGGGCTCGGTCGGCTTCTCCCAGGAGAAGGAGCCGGAGTCCTTCGTGATGTCCGCCAAGGGCCAGGGCGGCCCCGGCACGATCGGCGCGGACGTCACCGTGCAGATGGCCCCCGGCGCACAGGGCGGCACCGACATCACCTGGAGCGCCGACGCGGTCCTGGGCGGGGCGATCGGCGGAGTGGGCCAGCGAATGCTCACCGGGGTGGCCAAGCGGATCGCGGCCAAGTTCTTCAAGGACATCGACCAGGCGATCAAGGACGGCCCCGATGCCGGCAAAGCCGCGCCCGGAGCCGAGGCCGCCGGCGCGGACGGTGCCGCAACCGCCGCAGCCGCCTCCGGCGGCGAGGCCGGTGTCGCCGCGGGACAACCCGCAGCGCCCGCGGGAGCCGTGCCCGCCCCGCTCGGCGCCTATCCCGTTGCCGCGGCACCCGCGCGCGGCGGAATGAACGAGTTCTTCGCGGGCGCCGTGGTGGGCGCCGGCGCCGCACTGCTGGGCACGTGCATCGGCATCCTGGCCGGCCGGAAGTGACGTCCGAACTGGACTACCTGTCCCTGCGCGAACTGGCGTGCGGATTGCGCTCCGGCGACGTGCGCGCCGGTGAGGCGATGGAGGCCCACCTGGACCGGATCGCCGAGGTCAACCCCGTGCTGGGCGCGGTGGTGACCGTGGACGCCGAAGGGTCGATGGCCTCGGCCAGGGCGGCCGAGGCCCGCCTGAACATCGCGCGGCGGCGCGGCGACACCACCGGGCTGCCGTCCCTGCTGGGCGTGCCGATGACGCACAAGGACACGCACGATACCGCGGGAATGCGCACCACCTACGGCTCGCCGATCTTCGCGGAGAACGTGCCCCGGCGCGATGCGCTGATCGTCGCGCGCCTGCACGCGGCCGGAGTGATCGGCACGGGCAAGTCGAATGTCCCGGAATTCGCCTGCGGGGCCCACACCTTCAATCCGCTCTTCGGCACCACCGTCAACCCCTATGACCCGAGCCGGTCAGCGGCCGGCTCCTCCGGCGGCGCGGCGGCCGCGATCGCCGCGGGCGTGCAGGCCGCGGGCGACGGTTCCGATACCGGCGGCTCCCTGCGGATGCCCGCCTCGTTCAACAATCTGGTGGGGCTGCGGCCGTCCAACGGCTGGATCCCGCACACCCTGCCCGGCAATCCCTGGGAGTGGCTGAGTCAGGCGGGCTTCATGGCGCGCACGGTCGGCGACGTCGCCTGGCTGATGGACCTGGTGTCCGGACCGGACCCGCGGGCGGCGACGGACCGCCACGAACCGGGCCGATTCGACCTGCCCGAGTACACCCAGCCGGACTTCCAACCGGATCTTGGGGGACGGCGGATCGGGTTCGCCCCCGATCTGGGCGGCCTGCTGGAGGTCGACGCCGAGGTCGCCGCCGTTGTGGGAACCGCTGCCGAGGTGTTCGCCGGGCTGGGCGCTGACCTGGACGGGACGGTCCCCGACCTGTCGTGCGCCGGCGAGGTGTTCGCTGTGGCCCGCGCCTTCGAGTTCGGCCTCAATTACGGGCACCTGCTGGCCGAGCACGCCGATCAGATGAAGCCGGCGCTGCGGGGGAACATCAGGGCCGGGCTCGAATTGGGCCCCGAACGGATCTTCGCGGCGATCCACGCCAGGGGCCGCCTCTGGGCGGCCGTGCAGGATTACTTCGCCGACCATGCCGCGCTGGTGACCGTGACCAGCCAGGTGCTGCCCTTCGACGCGGAACTGGAATTCCCAGCCGAACTGGCCGGGCATCCGGTGCGGGACTATCTGTCCTGGATGGACGCGACCACGTTGATCTCGGCCACGGGCTGTCCCGCGGTGAGTGTGCCCGCCGGGTTCAGCGCCTCCGGTCTGCCGGTGGGCCTGCAGATCATCGGCGCGCCGGGGGATGACGCGGGCGTCCTGCAGATCGCCCACGCCTTCGAAGTCGCGACCGGCTACGGGATGCGCCGGCCAGGGCCGCTACCCGGCCCGTCGGCGCACAGGCTGCCCGGCGGCGGGCCGGCCGCATAGAATCGAGCCATGCCACAGACCCCTGCCCCCGCCCTGCGCGTCGAGGAGTACCGAGCCCGGATCTGGGATCTGGTGCACGTCCTGCGCCGGGTCGAAACCGTGTCGATCGCCGATCTGGCCGCCGCTCCCACCCCCGTGGTGCTGGCCCATGATGTGCACAGTCCGCTGGCTGTCCCGCCGTTCGACAATTCCCAGATGGACGGTTTCGCGGTGGACAGCTCCTTCGCCGGCGGGGCCCAGTCGGGCGCAGGGCCCGCCGGCGGGGTGGCGGAGTTGCCGCTCATGCCGATGGTCACCGCGGGCAGCCCGCCCCCGGCCCTGGAACCCGGATATGCGATGCCCGTGATGACGGGCGGGCGCATCCCCGCCGGGGCGGACTGTGTGGTGCCGGTGGAGGAGACGGAAGCAGGCTTCGCACACCGGGAGAGCGTGCGCCTGCGGGCCGATGCGCAGCTGAGCCCGGGGCGATTCGTGCGCACGGCGGGCAGCGACACGGCCCCGGGCGCGTTGATCGCCACCGCGGGAACGGTCCTCACGCCCGCCCTGCTGGGCGTGCTGGCCAGCGTGGGCCTGGCCGAGGTGCCCGTCCTGGCGCCTGTGCGCATCGCCCTGGTCTCCACCGGCGACGAGGTCGTGGCGCCCGGGCAGGAGCGGGGCCCGGCCCAGATCTACGATGCGAACTCCTTCGCCGCGACCGCCGCACTGAACGCCGCGGGCGCCACGGTCGTCCACGTGCTGCGGGTGCCAGACGACCCGCGCCTGCTCTTGGACCGGATCGCCGCCATCCGGGCAGACGTCGACCTGGTGGTCTCGATGGGCGGGATCTCCAAGGGAGCCAAGGAAGTGCTCCGGCTGGCCGCGGACCTGGAGGCCGAGCGAGCGGGTGAGCAGGCCGCGGGCGCGGAGCCGGCGGGTGCGGAACCTGCCGAGTGCGGCGAGCTGACATTCGCCTCGGTCGCCATGCAGCCGGGCGGACCCCAGGGCTGTGGCCGACTGGCCGGACTGCCGTGGATCGCCGCCCCCGGCAACCCCGTGTCCACCCTCATCACCATCGAGATGTTCATCCGACCCGCACTCCTGGGCATCGCCCCCGGCATCGCGCCCCGGCCGCGCACCCGGGCACGGTTGAATGCGGAGTCCGGCGAGGCCTCGCCGGCGGCGAAGACCCAGGTGCGCCGGGCGCTGCTGTGCGAGGACGGCACCGTCACCCTGCAGGGCGGGCCGTCCTCGCACCTGCTGGCGGCCTATGCGCGGGCCGATGCGCTGGCCATCATCCCGCTGGGCGTCGACCGGGTGGAGCCCGGAGAGGAACTGGACGTGTGGAGGATCGGATGAGTGAGGACGGGGCAATGAACCTGTCGCATATCGACGAACAGGGCAGGGCGCAGATGGTCGACGTGTCCGCGAAGGCACAGACCAAGCGGGTGGCGCTGGCTACAGGAACCGTGCAGACCACGCGGGAGGTCATCGAGCTGATCTCCTCGGGCGGCCTGCCCAAGGGCGAAGCACTGCAGGTGGCCAGGGTCGCGGGCATCATGGGGGCCAAGCGGACCCCCGAACTCATCCCGCTGTGCCACACCCTGCTGCTCTCCGGAGTCGAGGTCGAATTCGAGCTGGCGGAATCCGCCGTCCACATCAGCGCGCGCGTCAAGACCTCCGGGCAGACCGGGGTGGAGATGGAGGCGCTGACCGCCGTCAGCGTGGCGGCCCTGACCGTGTTCGACATGATCAAGGCGGTGGACAAGGCCGCGGTGCTCACCGACATCCGCGTCGAGCACAAGTCCGGCGGCAAGTCGGGGGAGTGGGTGCGCGATGAGCGGAACTGACGGGCCCTGTTATCGGATCGCACAGGCGGCCGACCTGCTGGGCGTCAGCCCCGATACCGTGCGGCGCTGGATCGCCGCGGGGCGCCTGCCGGACGGCAGCGACGAATCGGGGCGGACCGTGGTCGACGGTGCCGGTCTGGCCCAGCTGGCCCAGGAGCTGAGCACCGCTCCCGAGGGCGTGCACCAGTCCGCGAGTTCGGCCAGGAACCGTTTCGTGGGCCTGGTGACGGGGATCAAGAAGGACACCGTGATGGCCCAGGTGGACATCCAGGCGGGCCCACACCGGGTGGTCTCCCTGATCTCCCGCGAGGCCCTGGACGATCTGGGCCTACAGCTGGGATCTTTGGCAGTCGCCACCGTGAAGGCGACGAATGTCATCGTGGAGAGTCCTGAAAGTTAAGGCCCCGATTCGGCAAGTGCTCATAGAATCCCAGAACTGTCGCCGCAGGTGCGTTCCTGGAGCCGTGATCGAAGACGCATGTGCGAAACTTGATTCCGACTTCTCCCATCGCTGTGCCAGATGAACGCCGCCAGTGCGGCGTCCTTCGGCCACCGGCGGGAACACTCGATCGGTCCCCACCCGGGACGAACGTAAGGAAGACGGACATGCGATTCAACGGCAAGCGGACTGCGGGCCTGCTGGCGGGACTCGCGGCAGCGGGACTGTTGCTGAGCGCCTGCGGGCAGGGGACCTCGGACGCCAAGGACGGAAATGGTGAGGAGAAGACCCTGACGGTCTTCGCCGCCGCCAGCCTGACCCAGACCTTCGACGAACTGGGCAAGACCTTCGAGGGCGAGCACCCCGGCGTGAAGGTCCGCTTCAGCTATGCGGGCTCCTCCGAACTGGTCACCCAGATCCAGGAGGGCGCGCCGGCCGATGTGTTCGCCTCCGCGGACGAGAAGAACATGCAGAAGGCCACCGATGCCAAGCTGATGGACGGTACCCCGGTGCCTTTCGCCACGAATGTGCTGACGATCGCCACCGCACCTGACAACCCGAAGAAGATCACGGGGTTCAAGGACCTGACGAAGGACGGCACGAGCGTCGTGGTGTGCGCCGAGGGAGTGCCGTGCGGCAACGCCACCAAGACGGTGGAGGACAAGACCGGGGTGAAGCTCAAGCCCGTGAGTGAGGAATCCAAGGTCACCGATGTGCTGGGCAAGGTCCAGTCCGGTCAGGCCGATGCCGGGCTGGTCTACGTGACCGACGCCAAGGGCGCAGGGGACAAGGTCACCGCCGTGGACTTCCCCGAATCCGACCAGGCCGTCAACACCTACCCGATCGGCGTCGTGAAAGACGCCAAGCAGGCCGACCTGGCCCGCGAATTCCAGGACATGGTCACCGGCGAACAGGGCCAGAAGGTCCTCGGCGAAGCGGGCTTCGGCAAGCCGTGAGGTCTGAGCCGGGGGCAGGCGGACGTGGACCGGCGGGGGTTCCCCTGCCGCGCTGGCTGTGGGTGCCGGCCGGGCTCGCCGCCCTGCTCGTGCTCCTGCCCCTGGCCGGCCTGCTCAGCCGAGTCGACTACACCCACTTCTGGTCGCTGGTGACCAGCGAGTCGGCGCTCACCGCGCTGCGCCTGTCACTGCTCACCGCCACGGTCGCGACCCTCATCTGCCTGCTGCTGGGGGTGCCCTTGGCACTGGTCTTCGCCCGGACGAGGTTTCCCGGACGGTCCGTCCTGCGCTCGCTGACGCTGCTGCCGCTGGTACTGCCGCCCGTGGTCGGCGGTATCGCCCTGCTCTTCACCTTCGGGCGGATGGGCCTGGTCGGACGGCAGCTGGAAGCCGTGGGCATCCACATCGCATTCTCGACCGTGGCGGTGATCCTGGCGCAGGCATTCGTCGCCCTGCCCTTCATGGTGATGACCGTCGAGGGGGCGCTCAACAGTCTGGACAGCCGGTTCGAACTGGCGGCCCTGGCCCTGGGTGCCAAGCCGGGATACGTGCTGCGCCGCGTCACCCTGCCCGTGCTGGGGCCGGCGCTGGTGTCGGGGACGGTGCTGTGCTTCGCCCGGGCGCTGGGGGAGTTCGGCGCTACCGTGACCTTCGCCGGGTCCCTGCAGGGCACCACCAGGACCCTGCCCCTGGAGATCTACCTGACCCGGGAGACGGATTCGGATGCGGCGGTGGCCATGTCGATGATGCTGGTCGTCATCGCGATGGTCATTGTCGTGGGGACCTACGGATGGGCGGATCATCGGAGGCGCGGTGGGACCGCCGGCAGCGGGGCCGTCGGTGGTAGGGCCAGCGGTGGTAGCGCCCGAGCAAGTGGGTCTGGAACGAGTGGGGCATCCGGGAAATCCGGCCGGGGCACTGGCGGGGAACCCGTTGCTGCCGGTGCAGGCGAGGAGTCGGGTTCTGCCGGTGCCGGCCTGGAATGCGACTTCGACCTGCCCAGCCGGAGCCTGGACGTGTCGTTCATCGTTCCCGCTGGGGTGACCTGTGCCCTGATCGGGCCCAATGGTTCGGGCAAGTCCACCACCCTGGATGTGCTCTCGGGCCTGGTGCGCCCGCGAGCCGTGCGGATTCGATTGGGCTCGGAGCTGCTGACCGACGTCAGTGCCGGACGTGGGGTGACGGCGGCGCCGTGGAAACGACTCATCGTGCAGCTGAGCCAGAAGCCCTGGTTGTTCCCGCACCTGAACGTGTTGGACAATGCGGCTTTCGGGCTGCGCGCCAGGGGGCTGGGCAAACGGGAGGCCAGGAACAGGGCGTTCGACCTGTTGGACCGTGTGGGAGCGGCCGAACTGGCGGGCCGCCGGCCCATGCAGTTGTCCGGTGGACAGGCCCAGCGGGTGGCCATTGCCCGGGCCCTGGCCGTGCGCCCGGAGCTGGTGCTGCTGGATGAGCCCCTGGCCGCGCTGGATACGGAATCGCAGGAGACGATCCGCGTCCTGTTGCGTGAACTCCTGGCGGGGACGAGCACAGTGCTGGTCACCCACGACCAACGGGATCTGGACTTGGCCGACCGGGTGCTGGTGATGGATGCGGGCCGAATCGTCCAAGACGCTCCGCTGCAGGACTTCCAGGCGGCCCCCGCAACGGAATTCGCCGCCCGCTTCGTCACCCGAACGGTGTGAACCTCGGGGCCTGTGCGGGGTGGGGCGGACTGAGTTCCACACCAGTGCAGCGCAAGAGGAACCCTGACGCATGACAAGCGCAGATTCACATCGCGTGCGGGTATGTCCGCACGCGATGTGAATCTGCGCTTGCGATGCCGACCGACCGGGATCGCGGGATCCCGGATGAGTCCGTCGGTTAGTTCTTCTGGCTTCTTGAGAACTTCCCGCCCCGGTCGGCCAGGGCGCCTGCGATGACCAGCAAGCCTGCGAACACCAGGACCACACCGACCCAGAACGTCGAGTTGGTGGGTGAGGCGACGACCAGGCTGAGTGCGCCCAAGGGTGCCAGCGCGCCGGAGATCGCGGTACCGACCTCGCGTCCGATGCCCACACCGCTGCTGCGCACATCGGCGGGGAACTGCCGCGACAGGAATGCGCCCTGGGCGGAGAACATCATCGGCGCGATGATCCCGGTGCCGATGCCCAGCGCCACGAACACGCCCCAGGTGGTGCCGTTGGACAGCAGCCAGAGGAAGATGAAGGCGAAGACCGCGGAGATGACGCCACCGTAGCCGATGACCTTCTTCGAGCCGATTTGGTCACACAGCCAGCCGAAGATCGGCACGACGATGATCGCTATCGCTGCGGCCACTGTCACGGAGGCCGAAGCGGTCGAGGCCGAGAACCCCTGGAACTGTTTGACATAGGCAATCGAGAACGTCTTGAAGATATAGCTGACCGCGTTGTAGCCCAGGGCCACCAGCAGGACGACCAGCAGGCTGGGCCAGTGCTTGGCGAACAGAGTGCGCAAGCGGGTGTCGGCCTGCTCGTTGTTCTTCACACGCTTTTCGAACTCGGGGGATTCCGGGACGGCGGAGCGAACCCACAGGCCGATCGCCACCAGCACGATGCTGACGAGGAAGCCGATGCGCCAGCCACCGTTGATCAGGAATTCATCGCCTTTGAGGCTGAGCAGGTAGACGGCCGCGGAGCTGATGAGCAGACCAATGTTCAGGCCCAGTGCGGGCCACGATCCCTGTGCCCCGCGCTTGTCCGCCCTGGCGTGCTCATAGGCGTTGACGGCCGAGGACGTGTATTCCGCACCGGCGCCCAGACCCTGCAGGATGCGCAGTACGACGAGCAGGATTGGAGCCCAGACGCCGGCGGTGTCGTAGCTGGGCAGGCAGCCGATGAGGAAGCTGGCGATGCCCATCAGCGTGAAGGTGATGACCAGGTTCTTCTTCCGCCCGATCCGATCGCCCAAGTGGCCGAACAGGAATCCGCCCAGTGGACGTGCGATGAAACCGACGGCGAAGGTCGCGAAGGCCGAAAGGGTTGCGACTTGGGGATCGGACTTCGGAAAGAAGACGTGGCCGAACACGATTGAGGCCATCGTCGCGTAGAGGTAGAAGTCGTACCATTCGACAGTGGTTCCGACCAGGGTGGCAGTGCGGACCCGGGACAGGCGCTTCTTCTCCTGTTCCGGGGTCTCACCGGTGATGACAGAGTTCGTCATTGATGCTCCATATTTATTGATTTATTGGGGGTGGTATTACGAGGGGAGTGTCTACTCCCGCGGTTCAGATCTGGGAGATCAGATCCCGTGGCGGTCGGCCAGGCCGTCGACGATGTATTCGGCGATGGCCATCGAGGACGTGGCGCCCGGCGAGGGGGCGTTGCGGATCAGCGTGACATTGCCCAGGTTCTCGATCGCGAAGTCGTCGACCAGGCCGCCGTCGGCCGCCATCGCCTGGGCGCGGATGCCGCGGGTGATCGGCGTGGTCTCCACATCGGCCAGAGCCGGAACGTATTCGGCGGCCCCGCGCAGGAAGCTCTTGCGCGATACCACCGACTTGATCTCGCGCACCGCGGCCTTCGCGTTCTGGCCGGCGAACTTCCAGAACCCTGGGTTCAGCGCCACGTCGAGGCTGTCCTTGACGCCCAGCTTGTAGCCGGCGTAGTTCTCCCGGCCGAACGACAGGAAGGCGTTGGGGCCCACCAGCAGTTCGCCGTCGACGCGCTTGGTCACGTGCACGCCCAAGAACGGGTAGGCGGGGTCCGGCACGGGGTAGACCAGGCCGCGCACCACATCGCGGTGGGACGATTCGACCTGTGAGTACTGGCCGAAGAACGGCACGATCGCCGGGTTCTTGTCCCCGCCGGCCAGCTTGGCCACACGGTCGGACTGCAGGCCGGCACACGCAACGACATAGGTGAAGGAGTGTTCGCCGTAGGGGGTGCGCACCTTCACCCCGGAGGCGTTGGGCGTCATGCCGACGACCTCGGTCGCGAAGTGGATGGCGCCGCCGCGGGCGACGAAGTCCTCGGCCAGGGCCTCGGTCAGCGCCCGGTAGTCCACGATCGCGGTGTGCGGGGAGTGCAGGGCGGTCCGGCCCACGGCGTTCGGTTCGATTTCGCGGATCTGTTCGGGGCCGATCATCGCGACGTCGGGCACGCCGTTGGCGGTCGCCTTCTCATAGATCGCCTGCAGGCGGGGCTCCTCCTCGGCGTCGAGGGCGACGACGATCTTGCCGCACTCGTCGTAGGGGACCTCGTGCTCCAGGGCGAAGTCGTGCAGCAGGCCAACGCCGCGCCGGCACAGGCGCGCCTTGAGGCCGCCGGGCTGGTAGTACAGTCCCGCGTGCACGACGCCCGAATTGTGGCCGGTCTGGTGGGCGGCCACGTCAGCGGCCTTCTCGAATACGGTGACGTCCGCGCCGGGGTAGCGCAGCAGCAGTTCGCGGGCGGTGGCGATGCCGATGATCCCGGCGCCGATCACCGCGAACGATGCGGTCTTGTCAGTCATGTCTGTGTTCCATCCTGGTAGGTGTGCTGAAGGTGGCGGTCGATCGGCGACCGGCAGGGCGCCGAGGTGCGGGCGGGCACGGTCCGGCCCGTGGCCTCGGCGCCGGGTAGTGCGGGCGGGCTGAGATAATGCCAGCATGCCCGCATTGCCCAAACCCGCCACCCTCACGGAAACCGTGACCGCCGAACTCAAGAGCCAGATCATGGGCGGGGCGCTGGTGCCGGACGAACGGTACACCGCCGGGCAGTTGGCCGAGACGCTCGGCGTATCGCGCACTCCGGTGCGCGAGGCCCTGCTCGAACTCTCGCGGCTGGGCCTGGTCGAGATCGAGAAGAACCGCGGGGTGCGGATTCTCAGCTCCAGCCCGTCGACCTTCATCGAGATCTACCAGCTGCGCCTGATGCTGGAGATTCCACTGGCGCGCCGGGCGGTGGCCCTGGCGACCGCGGAATCCGTCGCCGAGGTCGATGCCGCCTATGCGAGTTTCTCCCGTGCCGCGCAGGACGGGAACACCGCCGCGCTGCTGCGCGCCGACCGGGACTTCCATGATGCGCTGCTGCGGGGTGCGGATAACCGACGGGCCCTGGACATGCTGCGCCAGCAGCGCGATCTGGTGCTGGACACGGGGGTGGGAACGGTGCCGGCCTCGCGCAGCGCCGCCGAGTGCTTCGCCGACCACGCGGACGTCTACGCGGCCTTCAAAGCCGGGGACCAGGACGCGCTGGCGCGTGCGATGGGTCGTCACATCGTCAACACCGCGCAGATCCTGATGCGCCAGGAGGCGGGGAAGCGACCCGAATTCGGCACTGTCGACACCCTCGCGGCACTGAGCTGGTTGGTGGATTAGCACCGCGCCGGACGTATGCCGGGCGCGGAGGCAACAGAGTGCCGCGGACACGCGCTGGGGTGCGCTGGCGGCGTGCGGCATGACTGCGTCCTCGAGGTCTGCTGGGGTTTGTTGTGCTTGGGGGCTCTGCTCTGGGCCCGGTTCGCGGGCATCCGTGTGGAGCTCCGTGTGAACTCTAGCACCTTGTTGCATGTTGCATGCAACTTGAGTGTGAGGGAGTTGAGACGGTGCTGCGAGGCCTCGCCGGCCCGGGACCAGCCGGCCTAGTTCTCTTCTGCCTGCGCGGCCTCGGCGGCGCGGCGCTCGCGGCCCTCGAGGATCTGCTCCAACACGATCGTCGCAACACCGCAGACCAGGCCGATGACGGTGGCCAGGAGGCGTTCACCCGCGATGTCCACCCCGGTGCCCGGATGGCTGACGGCGGTCATGGCCAGGGCCTGCACGGTGATGAAGACGATGCCGATCGCATAGTTGCGCAGGACGAACAGCTCGGTCAGGCCCTGGGCCAGGACCAAGGTGGTGATGGTGGCCCAGACCGGCATGTCCCACAACAGCAGGGGAGTGGCGATGACGGCGCCGATCAGGGTTCCGGTGAACCGGTGCAGGGCGCGGATCTTCCAATTGGCGCCGTGTGGTCGGGATGCCATGGCGATCGCGGTGACCGTGCCCCAGTAGGCGTGTTCCGGGGTGGCCAGCCAGCCGAAGAAGCTGCCCGCAAGGGCCGCAATGAGCACGACCAGGGTGGTCTCGGAGAAGAAGGTGCCCCGTAGGCGGTGAGTCTTCGGCGGGAAATCCTGCGTCAGATTCGGATTGTGGTGCAAGGACTGGAGGAGCGTGAGGACCAGTGCGAAAGCCCCGGTGCCGGCGGCTGCTACGAAAATCGACAGCGCCTTGGAGCCGTCGACGTCTGCCGTATTGGAGAACGCGCCCGCAGCGAAGGCCACGAACAGTCCGGCCGGGGCGCGCCAGACCCTGGACCGGTTGATCGCGTCGATGCACACCGCGTAGACCGCGACGACCAGCACGGAGATCAGCGGGCTGGGCGACCAGGCTGCGCAGGCCACGCCGATCATGATGGCCGCGATCACGGTCAGCCCGCCCTCGGCCTGGGCCCGCATGGCATGTCGCGGCGGGACGTTGCGGGCGAACAGGGCGGAGAATGCGCCGAAGGCGGCGGCGCCGAACAGGTCGGTGCGCTCGAATCCGGTGAGGATGAGAAGCGAAACGATGAGGCACAGCATCGCTTTGATGGAGACCTGGACGTCACCGTTGAGTGGCGAGATCCGCGCGAATTCGCGGGCGAATGCTGCGGTCCTGCCGGTCTTCCCCCTCGGCTGGTCGGGAGTGGGCGATGACGGGGCCGAGGGGCTCAAAAGAGATGCAGTCCTTCCACGGGGAACAGGGATGATGAGTCCATTTTATCGTCTGGTGGGTAGTGCCTCCGTTCCTATGCAGAGACCGTGGACTCGACGGATGCCAGTCCGCGCAGCGCGGTGAGCAGGCTGCCGTCGAGGATGGCCCGGTGGACTGCCTGCGGATCGATGCCCAGGTCCTGCGCCTCGTAGGTGGCGGAAATGAAGGTCAGCAGGGTGTCTGCATCAGCCCGCGCCAGCTGCGAGCGATCGAAGGTCATCCACGGGGTGCCCGCCTGTGCGAGTTTCATGAAGGCGTTGTCCACATGGAATTCCGCCAGAGCGGTATGCAGTTCGGTCACCGTGGCCGAGGTCTCGGCCGGCTGGGCGGCGGTACCTTCCAAAGGCTCCAGAACGTCGATGAACTTCGTCAGGTTGGCATAGTGGGAGTCTTCTAGGATGCCCGGCTGATCAGGCTGTGAGGTCTCAGGGGCCTGGTCCGCGCGCAGAGTGATGAGAAGGTCGTCGGGATCCAACCCCAGATAGGCGAACGTCCTCCTGAGCTGTACGACCTTCGTCATGGTGTTGGTGTCTGCATATGCCCACAGACCCGGGACTACCTGCCATTCCTTCTTCATATGTACGGGCATGCGGTCGGAAGCCACCAGCCAGTCCTGGTCGGTGGCGAACTCGAATACCCGGTCGCGGTAATTCTCGGCAAGGATTGTCAGGACCCGGATGAACAGATCCCGCCAGCTACGCACGGTCGCCGCTGCGTCCTGATACTCGAATCGCACGGCATCGCGGCCCTTGAAATCCGTGTCGGTTCCCAGCGGTTCGACCGGTAGCTGGGGCTTGGGCGGGACGAAGGAAGTCTGTGGGTAGTCCCAGTAGGCCAGGGCCTCGCGCACCAGACGTTCGGACCGGGCGCGGAGCTGCTCCACGGTCCACACGGGGGATTCCTTCATCTCCTGGTTGAGGCGGTAGGGGGAGTGGGCGAAGCCGTTCTCCGTTGTGCGCTTCTGTTCATAGGGGGAATTGGAGTACGAGGAGTTATAGCCGGTGACCGTCAGGTTGCCGATCCGGTGCAGCCAGGTTTCATGGATTTCCGTAGCATCCTGGCCGAGCTCGGCCCGCCACGCTTCCGTGAGTGTCTGCGGCATGATGTGTTCGACGCTCAACGTCCCCTCGGCTAGGCGTCCGGCGATATCGCGCACATCGTTGGAGTCCCCGTTCTCCAAGCACTCGAACATGTACTGGCGGCGTTCGGACCGGATCTTGTAGAGGTTGTGGGTGGCGAAGTCCTCGGCGAACCATTGATCGTCTGGGAAGATTCCGCTGCCCTCGCGGCGGCGCAGGGAGTAAGCCAAGACGTCTGAGAACCTGCTGCCGGGCGTCTGGATGCGGCGCAGTTCCGCGTATAAAGTCGCAAAGACCTTGTTGAGGCCGTTAGTCGGGATATCGCAGGCGAAGCGGCGGAACATATAGGACTCAATGATGTCGATGACCCGGACGAATTCGCCTTCGGACAGTGCGCCGGCACGGAAGTCGGCGATCACCGGCATGAAGAACGGCAGGGCCACATCCTGGCGCAGGATGTTCAACTTGCGCAGTTTGGCGTCTGCCGCCTTCGACCCTGTGTCCGCGGCGCGGACCCGGCGGTAACAATCCGAATAGTCCCGGACCTCGGCCAGGAGAGCGGCGCCACGCAAGCCGGTGTCGGCGGCGAATTTCTTGAAGGATTCGTATACTCGGTCGAAGCGTGGGGTCTTCGAGGTCTTGGCGGTGAGGTACCAGCGCAGGAAGTCATCGGTCTCGTAACCGACATTGACCTCGATGCGGTTCCAGAAGTCTTCGTAGACGACTTCCTGGTCCTTCGCGGATAGGCCCATCAGCACCAGGTTGCGGATCTTGTCGGCTTCGGACAGAGCCAAACCTGTTGAGTTCAGGCTTTCGAAGATGCGCTGGGGATCGTCCTCGGGTTCGAGGTCCAAGTGCATGACCTCCAGACGGCAGATGGCGTCCCAGATCTGGTCGGCGTCGAGGCCCAGCTTGGGGAGCTCGGTGAGGAAGTAACGGTAGTTCGCGGTGACATTGGACCGCTCGATGAATTCGGATTCCGGTCCGAAGAGCCGTCGGTACGCCCGCGCATCGTTCTTGACCGGTTTGAGCTTGAAACGGGTATCGCCTGTGGCCTGATCCTTGAGTAGGTAATTCCGGCGCAGCCGTTCTCCCAAACCCGGGTCGGGCGCCTCGATAGCGCCATCGTCGACCAGGCGGGACAGGGCCAACATCAGCAGACTGACCGTGGTCAGACGCTGTTGGCCGTCGATTACGACCCATTCCCATGAACTGTCGGGCTTACCCACCACCGCCCCGAAGAAGTGCTTGCGGCGACCGGTTGCAATGAGCTCTGCGAGGTCGTCGAGGAGCTGTCGACAGTTGTCGATCTTCCAGTCGTAATTGCGCTGGTAGACGGGGATGACCAGCTCTTTGTCTCGGGAATCATAGATCTTGTAGACCTCGGTAACTTGACCACGCATGTCTTGAGGCTATCGGAACACAGGGCGGAGCTCCCGGTCTTCCATCCCGTGAACGGTCGCGGATTCTGGGAACATCCCACCCTGGTCCGGCAGGGCCCATCCGGCGTAGGGTGGCCTTATATAAACATTCGCCTATGAAAGGACATGCGATGAAGGCCGTCGTCTTCGAAGAATTCCAGACATTCCCCGTCCTCAAGGACGTGGACAAGCCCACCCCCGGACCCGGCGAGGTCCTCCTCAAGGTCGCCGGCGCCGGCTGCTGCCACTCCGACGTCTCCGTGTTCCAGGACTACACGCCGGAAACCGGCAGCCACACGAAGCCGCCGTTCATCCTCGGCCACGAGACCGCCGGCTGGGTCGAAGAGGTCGGCACCGGCGTGACCGGCTTCGCCAAGGGCGATGCCTACCTGGTCTACGGGCCCACCGGCTGCGGCCACTGCCCGCGCTGCGTGGCCGGCCAGGAGAACTACTGCGAGAACGTGGAGACCAACGAATCGCTGGCCATCGGCCTGGGCCGCGACGGCGGCATGGCCGAGTACATGAAGGTACCCGCCCGCAACCTCGTGCCGCTGGGCGATGCCGACCCGGTCGCCGCCGCACCACTGGCCGACGCCGCCCTGACCCCCTACCACGCGGTCAAGGCCGCGCTGCCCAAGCTGGCCGGCGGCGGCAAGTACGCACTGGTCATCGGCCTGGGCGGGCTGGGCCAGATCGCCATCCAGATCCTCAAAGCCCTGACCGGCGCCACCATCATCGCCACCGATATGAAGCCCGAGGCGATGGCCAAGGCCGAGGCCGCCGGTGCCGTCACCGTGCCCGGCGGCGAGGGCCAGGTCGAGAAGATCCTGGAGCTCACCGGGGGCCGCGGCGTTGACGCCGCCTTCGACTTCGTCGGCATCGCCCCGACGATCGCCACGGCCCAGGCCGCCGCCGGGGTCGGTTCGCGCGTGACCGTCGTCGGCATCGCCGGCGGCAAGGCCGAATTCGACTGGTACACCCGCCCCTATGAGCAGGAACTGCTGGGCGTCTACTGGGGCTCCATCTCCGAACTGCACGAGGTCGCCGGCATGTACCGTGCGGGCCAGATCAAGCCGGAGATCGAAACCTATTCGATGGACGACGCGCTGGTGGCCTACCGGAAGCTGGTCGACGGCAAGCTGTCCGCCCGCGCCGTCGTCGTGCCTAACCCGAAGGCCTGAGCTTCATCCAGCCAGCTGAGTTCCACTACATCCTGGTTTGTCGAAATTCAGCCCGAAATGCCGATATATCGACAATCCGGGGCGTAGTGGAACCTGTGGCTGGTAGACTAATTGGGATGCCGGGCGATACTGTGCCGGCCAGTGGCTGCCAGAACAACGGCGGATACCGTTAGCAGTCCTTCCACTTTTCCGCGCAATCCCTTTTTCAGCGCGGCGACGAATCGAAGCATATCTTCACCACAGCTCAACCATTTCAATCATCGTCCCTGCCCGCTTCACCCAAGCATCGGCACAACAGGGTCCCCCAGGACCGTCGTCAGAGCGGCCCCGAGTCATCATTCCTGGCACCGCCCATCGGATCCCCCACCGCCACGCCGACGACGACGTGGCGCAGGGTAGATCACCATACCTTCGCCGGCAATCGCGGCGGAGACTACGCGGGCTACATCTTTAAGGCCGATGGCCGGTACACCTATACCGACCAGGTGGGTCGCTGCATCGGCAGTTTCCCCGATCTGACCACGGCTATGACTGTCGGCGCGATGGCTGCCGGGCTGGGCCTCCAACCCAGCGCCGCCTGAGCCTCACCCCGCCGGGCGTGGGCTGCTGCGGTGGGGCCCATGACCGCGTAGAGTCGTCGAAAAGACCGGACGCACCCGGACCGACCGTCCGCGGCGATTGGGAGGACGCGATGGACAGCAGCACACCTGGCACCCAGGACATCTCCGAACTCGGCAGCCCCGAGCGGGCCCTGCTCGACGGCTTCCGCGACTGGCTGCTGGTCCGTGCGGTGGCCGAGGTCGCCTCGGCCACCGAGGACGCCGCCGGCGACGAGCCCGCCGACGGCCCGGACTCCACCGCACCGTTCGCCGTGGACTCCACGCTATCGCCCGAAATGGCCGCCGAGGATGCGCGTCAGACGGTGGAATTGGTCGAGCACCTGTTCCGTCTGGCGCCCACCCTGGACGATTCCTACACCCTGGCCCGGCCCGACGAGGAGCTGGTCGAGGCCCTGCTGTCCGACGCCGAATCGCTGGCGAGCGAACCGCTGGAGGATGCGGTGGACGCCGAACAGCTCGAAGCGCTGCTGGCCGAGAACCCCGACTACCTGGAGGAGGTCACACAGGCGCAGGCGCAGTTCCCCACCGTCGTCGCCCTGGCCCTGGACGACTACCTGCAGTACCTCCTCGAACTCGACCGCCCGGATGTGCCATCGGCCGAACTGTCCCAGGCCCACGACCTCATCCAGTTCCGGCTGTTCAGCATGGTCGACATCGGCGATCAACTGCTGCTCGACACACCGGGCGGCGCCGGCGCGGACGGACTGGGCACCGGGGGCCACACGCCCCGCCTGGCCGATGCCTTCGAAGAACCGCCCGCGGACACGGTCCTGGCCGCGACCTCGGCCATCAAACCGGTGGCCGCGATCGAACGACTGCTGGACTGGCTGGGCGATGGCCGCCCGCTCTCGGGCGCCGGGTCAGTGCAGACCGCCGACATCGAGTCGCTGGCCGGCCTGCTGGGGATCACCGCGGACGTGCGCGGCGTGCAGTCGGCCTGGGAGGTGCCGCACCTGGCGGTGTGGCTGCACACCCTGGAGACCAGTGGGGTGCTGGAATACACGGACGAGCGCGTGCTGCCGGGGCCCCGGGCGGAGTCCTTCGGCGCGACGCGCGAGGTGGAGCGGGCCGGCCTGCGCGCGGCGATCGTCGCCAACTACGTCGAGGACGTGTTGTCCTATTACACCTACGACGCCGCCGAGGCCGACCCCGCCGGAGCCGGCCGCGCCCTGCCACTGCTGCTGGGGACGCTCACGGCCGCGCTGCTCTACGGCGAGCCGGACGCCGACATCGAGGCGGCGGCGCCGGCCGCGGCACAGCTGCCGGCCGTGGCCCGCGAGGTGCTGGCCCGGTTCGTCTCCGACGGCGTGCTGGTGGCCCATCCCGACACCCCCGAACGCCCCTACGAGGTCCCGGCCGGCATCGCGCACGCCGTCGCCGATGTGGTCTCGGACGCCACCGAGGCCCTCTGGGAGGACCGCTGACCGCACCTCTGGCCGTCCACTACGTGACGAAATGTCGAAATCCGGGCTGATTCGCCCAGAAATCGACATTTCGTGACGTAGTGGAACTGGAAGGTCAGATGGCGTCGGTGCCGGTTTCGCCGGTGCGCACGCGGACCACCCTGGACACCGGGGTGGCCCAGATCTTCCCGTCGCCGATCTGACCGGTGTGGGCGGCCTCGGCGATCGCCTGGATCGCGGCGTCCACGGACTCGTCGGCCACGACGATCTCCAGGGAGATCTTCGGCAGGAATTCCACCCGCACCTTCTGGGAGCGGTAGACCTCGACCTTGCCGGCCTGAGTGCCGTGGCCCTTGGCCTCGTAGACGGTCATGCCGGTGATGCCGACCTCGTCCAGGGCCGTTTTGACCGGTCCCAGGGCGCTGGGCTGGAGGATTGCGGTGATGAGTTGCATGGTGCTTCCTTCGTGGTAGTTCTCGGCCGCGGTGCGGCCCGGCCGATCAGGCGCGGATATCGTCCAGATCGTACGCGGTCTCCGCGTGCAGGGTGGTGTCCAGGCCCGCGGCCTCCGCGGCCCCGTCGACTCGCAGGCCCATCGTCTTCTTGATCACCCAGGCGATCAGGCTGGTGACGATGAAGGTGTAGGCGAACACCGCGACGACCGCGATGGCCTCGCGCCCCAGCAGGGTGAGGTCGCCGCCGTAGAGCAGGCCGGCCTCGCCCGCGGGGGAATCGGGGGCGGCCAGGAAGCCGATGGCCAGGGTGCCGAAGATGCCGGGGAACATGTGGATGGCCACCGCGTCCAGGGCATCGTCGTAGCCCAGCCGCTCCTTGAGCCCCAGCGTGGCGAAGGCGATCATCCCGGCGATCAGGCCGATGAGCACCGCGCCCAGCGGCGACACCGAGTTCGCCGCCGGCGTGATACCCACCAGGCCGGCCAGGATGCCGGAGATGGCGCCCAGGGAGGTGGCGAACTTGCGGCGCAGCCGCTCGACGAACAGCCAGCCCAACAGTCCGGCGCAGGCGGCGATGAGCGTATTGGCCAGGGCCACCCCGGCGCTTTCGTTGATCCCGCCCGAAGAGCCACCGTTGAAGCCGTACCAGCCGACCATCAGCAGGCCCGCGCCGATGACCGCCACCGGCAGATTGCCCGGCCGGCCCACCGCGGGGAAGTTCTTGCGCTTGCCCAGGAAGATCGCCAGCACCAGGGCCGCGACGCCCGCGTTCATGTGCACCGCGGTGCCGCCGGCGAAGTCCAGGGACTGGATCTTATTGGCGATCCAGCCGCCGGTGACGGATCCGTCCTCGGAGTCGAAGGCGAAGACCCAGTGGGCCACCGGGAAGTAGACCAGGGTGGCCCAGACTCCGGCGAAGACCAGCCAGCTGGAGAACTTCATCCGGCCCTCGACGGCCCCGCCGATGATGCCGACGGTCAGTCCGGCGAAGATCAGCTGGAAGACCGCGATGAGGATCGCGGGCACAGCCCCCGGCACGGTTTCCTCGCCCAGCAGCGAGCCGATGCCGAACAGTCCGGCGGGATTGCCGATCAGGCCCAGCCCGCCGGCGGAATCGCCCAGGGTCAGCCCGTAGCCGTAGAGGACCCACAGGACGGCGGTGACGGTGAATCCGCCGAACACGATCATGACGGTGTTGAGGATGTTCTTGGTGCGGGACAGGCCCCCGTAGTACAGGGCCAGGCCGGGCAGCATCAGGGTGACCGCGACGGTCGCCGTGAGCATCCAGCCGGAGTTGATCATCGATTCTGTATCCATGCTCGTTCCTTGTCTTCCAACAGGGCGGTCCTTCGAAGGGGACAGCGGGGTGGGGTGGAGCGTTTCGGGGTCAGCCGGCCAGGGCCGTGAGCACCCTGGTCAGGGCTGCGACGCCGGCTTCGACGTCGACCGGGCGGGCGGATTCCGCCGGGGCGTGCGAGGTCCCCGTCGGGTTGCGCACGAACAGCATCGCGGTGGGCACGGCGGCCGCCAGGACGCCGGCATCGTGGCCGGCCCCGGTGTCGAGCACCGGGGCGTCGGGCAGCACGGACTGCAGCCGGGCGCGCAGGCCGGCGTCGAAGTCCACAGCGGGGCTGAAGGACTCCTCTGCGACGGTCACCGTGCAGCCCTCGGCGCGTGCCGCCTGCCCGGCCGCGGCCTCGATCGCGGAGACGATCCCGCGGACCGTGGCGTCGTCGCGGTGGCGCACGTCGAGCCAGGCGTCGACCCGGGAGGCGATGACGTTCGTGCCGCCGGGGGTCACCTGCAGGCGCCCCACGGTGGCGCGCGCCTCGGGGACCGCGGCGGCCTGGCAGCGCACCGCGCGGATCAGCCCGGCGGCGACGAACACGGGGTCGTGCCGGTCGGCCATCCGGGTCGAGCCGGCGTGGTCGCCGGTGCCGGTGAGCGTGACGTGCCAGCGCCCGTGGGCCAGGATCGCCCCGCCCAGGGCCACCGGCTGGTCCAGGTCGGCGAGCCCCCGGCCCTGCTCCACGTGGAGCTCGACGAATGCGCCGATGCGGGCCAGGGCAGCCGGGTCGGGGCCGATCGTGGCGGGGTCGAGGACCCCGGACTCGGTGGCGGCCCTGGCGAAGGAGGCGCCGGAGTCGTCGGACAGGGCGCGCACGGTGTCAGGGTCGGCACTCCCGGTGGCCAGGCGCGAGCCCAGGCAGGCCAGTCCGAAGCGGGAACCCTCCTCCTCGGGCCAGACGGTCACTGCGATCGGCCGGGCCGGGCGGAATCCCGCCTCCTGCAGCCGCGCCACGGCCGCCAGTCCCGAGGCCACGCCCAGCGGCCCGTCGAAGTTGCCGCCGCCCGGCACCGAGTCCAGATGGCTGCCGGTCACCACGGCGTCGGCCCGGTCGCCGGTGTCCCACCAGGCCCAGATCACGCCATTGGAATCGGTGTGCACATCCAGGCCCAGGGCCCTGGCATGGCCGGCGAACCAGTCGCGCAAGCGCAGTTCGGCCGGGCCGAATACCGGCCGGGAGTACCCGCCGCGGACCTCATCGCACCCGATGCCCGCGATCTCGGCCAGCAGCGCATTGGCATCGCGGACATCGGCCGGCGCCACGTTCTGCGCACTCATCCCAGGCGTGCCCATCTCGGATGCACTCATCTCGGATGTACTCATCTCAGGCCACCGCGAATCGCTGGTGATCGGCCCTGAACCGCTCATGGGTCACTCCCGAGGCCACCAGGTCGGCGACCAATTCGCCGAACAGCGGTGCGAACTTCGCGCCCTGTCCCGAGCACGGGCTGATGATCGTGATGCCCTCGGCCCGGTCGATGATCATATCGTCGCGCGGCACATTCGTGAACAGGCACGTGGTCTCCGCATAGGGGGTCGTCTCCAGGCCCGGCACGAACTCGCGGACGAAACCGGTGACGCGCTCGCGGTTGACCGGATCGATCAGCCGGTCCTGGTCGGCCGCGGAGTCGATGGCCTTGCCGCCGTTGTACTCCGCGATCTTCTGCCCGCGGAAGTCGGCATCGCGCCCGCCCGGCAGACTGTAGGCCTGGAATGACTCGCCCTTGTAGATGAACGTGGGCCAGCTGGTGGAGCCGCCGGCCGGGGTCTCGCCCGTGGCCGCGGGGTCGGCATAGGGGAAGTGGTAGGCGTTCTCCTGCTTGACCTCGAACTCCGGCAGCCGGTCGGCGAACCCGGCAGGCAGGTCCAGCCCGCCGAGCAGCCGGGGCAGCCAGCCGCCGGCGGCGACCATGACCTCGGCGGCGGAGATCGTCTCACCGGTGGCCGAGGTCAGCGTGTAGCCGGCGCGCGGGCCGCGGGTCACCGAGGCGACCTCCCAATCGGTCTTGAGCGTCGCGCCGGCGGCGCAGGCCAGCTCGACCATCGCGTTGACGGTCGACTCCGCGTCGATCACGCCCGCGCCGGGGTGCCAGAGCACATCGGTGTCGAAGTCGAGCATGGGCCAGCGCTCCTGCGCCGCCGCAGCGGACAGGAGTTCGTGCTCGACGCCCACGGACTCCAGGGTCCTGGCCAGGGCGTGCGGATCGCGCACGGCTCCGAAGTCAAGGGAGCCCGACGGGGTGATGAGCCGCCGGCCGGATTCGGCCTCGAGCTTGTCCCATGCGGTGCGCGCCTGGACGACCAGGTCCGCGTAGAACGGGTCGGGGTAGGCGTAGCGGAAGATGCGCGCCGAGCCGTGCGAGCTGCCGAGCACGCTGGCCGGGCGGTCGCGTTCGAGCAGGACGACCTCGGCCCCGGTGCGGGCCAGATGCCAGGCGGCCGAGGCCCCGGCCAGGCCGGCGCCGATGATCGCGTAGGTGGTGCTGTCGGAAGTGCTTGCGGGGGTTGCCACTGTGCGTCGTCCTCTCAGGCCAGATCGGGGGTGTTCCAGACGTTGAGCTTGGTGCCGATGCCCATTTTCACCGCGGACTCGTAGACGGTCTTGCCCCAGGCCACGTCCTCGACGCCCATCCCGCCCACGGAGAACAGCACGGGCTGTTCGGGGAATTCGCGGCCCGGTGCCAGGCCGGCGAACACATCGCCGACGTTGACGACGCGCTCGGGGTCCAATTCGCCCGCATCGATCAGGTCCTGCCAATACAGGCCGATCATCCCGAAGGCGGTCTCGTGGCTGGGTGCGGGGTATTCCTCCGCCCAGGCCTCGTAGATCTTCTTGGCGTCGCACAGCAGGCGCGCCTTGCCGGAGAGGGTGTACTCCTTGTCCATCTTGAGGTTCGCCGGCAGGCTGAGGAAGGCGCCGGGCTTGATCCACTCCCCGTCGATGTAGGGGTAGTTCTCGGAGCCGACCAGGCCGGTGACGGCCTCGGAGACGATATCGCAGTCGCGCACCGCGCCCTCAACGGAATCGACGATCTCGATGGTGGTGAACTGCGGGTAGTTCTCCCTGACGTATTCGGCGAAGGTCTCGCTGGTGATGCGGCGGCGGCCGTAGATCTTGACGGTGTCGAGGCTGGGGCGGGCCACCGTCATGGAGTGCAGGGCGGACTTGTTCATGGCGCCGGGGCCGATGATGCCCAGCACCTTCGCGTTCTCCGGGGCCAGTTTGCGGGCGGCGGCGCCGGGGACGGCCGCGGTGCGGTAGGCACTCTCCAGATTGCCGGACATGATGGCGAAGGGGGCGCCGGTCTCCTTGTCGTTGAGCACGATCATGTGGATGGACCGGGGCAGGCCCTTCTCCCGGTTGTCGACGTTCGAGCCGTACCACTTCACCCCGGCGGTGTCGAAGCGTCCGCCCAGGTAGGCGGCCATGGCCATGAAGCGGCGGTCGGGGGCATCCACGGGCATGGTGGGGAAGGGGCTGGAGGCGGGGAAGGAGATCTGGGCGCCGTGCGAGTTCGCGGAGTTGCCCGCCATCCGGTAGTCGCCCTGGGCGACGAGGACCATGACCTCCTCCATCACGTCGATGCACGTGGCCATGTCCTTCATGCCGGCTGCGATGACCTGGGGCTCGTCCAGGTAGAGCAGGTCGATCCTGGTGCCCTGCGGGGCGGTTTCCAGGGCCTGGATCTGTGCTGGGTCGGTGGAGGGCGCGGAGCCGATCTCGGTGGGGGCCTGGGTGGAGGTGGTGGGTTCTGCCGTCATGGTGGTCTCCTCGGGTATCCGGTCGAGTGATCCGTCTGGGTGATCCGGGTCTCGTTGACGTGTGTCGATGTCAAGCAAACCCCCGGAATCCGACTGTGGTCAAATACCGATTTGGATGCCGATTGATAGCGTTTGCGTCTTAATATGCCTGTAACACTCCCGTGATCTGTGACACCTAATATTCCTCGCATGGAACTTCGTCAGCTGCGCTATTTCATGGCCGTCGCCCAGGAACTCCACTTCGGCCGGGCCGCCGCGTCGCTGCACATGTCCCAGCCCCCGCTGAGCCTGCAGATCAGCCGGCTGGAGCGCGAACTGGGGGTCAAACTCTTCGAACGCACCACCCGCCACGTCCAACTGACCGCCGCGGGCAAGCGCTTCCAGGACAGGGTGGCCTCCATCCTCGAAGATCTGGACGACAGCGTGGATGAGCTGAGCGAATTCGCCGACGGCTATGCGGGAACGCTGGCCGTCGGATTCGTTTCCTCGGCGAACTACACCGTGCTGCCGGGCGTGGTTCCCCTGTTCAGGGAATCCCGGCCCAAGGTCGCTCTGAACCTGGCGCCGCTGACCAGTGGGGAACAGCGGACGGAGCTGCTGCGGGGCAAACTGGATGTGGCGATCATCCGCGATGAGGTCGAGGACGATTCGAGCGAGATCGTCACCGAGGTCGTCTACGCCGAGCGCCTGGTCGCCTGCCTGCCGATCACCCATCCGCTGGCGCAGCGGAAGCGGGTGTCGGCCAGGGACATCTCCCGGGTGCCGATGATCTCCTATCCACGGGAGAAGATGACCGGCTTCGTCGACCGCGTGGCCCTGGCGCTGGGACCCTATGCCGGCCAGGCGAACACCGTCCAGGAGGTCGTCCACCAGGAGACAGCGCTGGGCTTCGTCGCGGCCGGGGTGGGGACCAGCATCCTGCCGGAGTCGATCCGCCATCTGGTCCCGGCCTCGATCGCGGTCGTGCCCTTGGAGGGGGATCCGACCACCCGACTGCTGGCCGCGACCCTGAAGAACCCGCGCCAGCCCGCCGCCGACCGCGCCTTCATCGACTGCCTGCACCGGGCCGCCGCGGGGCTGACCGGCGGGGGCGTGTTGGCACCCCGGCTGGCGGGTTAGTGTCTTCGCGCACAGACACCACCCTGGCGCATAAACACCACCGTGGCGCGGGAACTACCTGCTATAACAGGTGATTCCCGCGCCAGGGTGGTGTCTGGGCTCCGGCTCAGCGCCTTCTACGAGCCCGCGCGACCAACCAGGCGCCGAGGCCCAGCAGCGTCGCACCCAGCAGACCGGCCAGGCCCAGGGCGGCGGGGCCGGTGACAGGCAGGCTGCCGCCGGGGCGCGCCGCATCCCCGGCAGAGGCCTCGTTAGCACCGTCCGCGTTCCCGGAGGCCCCGGGCCCATCCGACCCCGAACCCTCGTCGCCCGGCTCTTCGGGCCCGGACGTGGGCGTCCCCGGTTCGTTCGGCTCGCTCGGCTCTGCGGAGCCATTGCCGTCCGCGTCCCCGGAATCCCCGCCGGAGCCGTCCTCGTCCGAACCCTCGTCAGCGCGGACCTCGAGCGTGCGGATATCGGAGAGGAACTCCCCGCCGTTGTCATCGGTCACCCGCACATACCAGCTCAGCGGTCCGGCCTCGACGTCCTCGAGCTTCGCGGTGACCGTGGAACCGGACTCCACCTTGTCGAACTGTGCCAGCAAAGAGGGATCGGATTCCTTCGTCTGCGCCAGTGCCTTCTTCTTCCGTCCTGTCGCACCGGCCTTCTCCCCGGGGTCCCCTGGCATACCGGTGCGCAAGGTGCGCCCGGAGTCGAGCCCGGCCCCGGCGATATTGCCGCCGAGCACATCGGCGGTGAAGGAATCGGTCGTCAGCGTCTTGTCCTGCGGGTGCAGGCCCAATTCGTCATAGGAGATCGTGAACTCCTGGTGCTGTTCCTCCAGCGCCGGATCATCCGAGTCGTAGTCGGCCAGATACGGCGAGAAGGTGCGCGAGGTCATCGTCCGGTTCTGGTTGTCGTAGTGCTGCAGGCGCAGATACGACTGGCCGCCCTCCGGCAGGGCCTGGAAGTCGAACAGGACGGTGTTGACCGTCCGGTCGGGTGTGCCGTCCCCGTTGTCGTCGAACTGGTCCTTGCGGGTGAAGGCGTCGTGGTAGTGCCCCGACTGGACCATCCGCACGTTCTTGTTCTTCGCCACGACCTCGTCCATCACCCGCTGCGGGACGGGGCCCAGGCCCCCGGTGGTCATCATGAACTCGTGCATATTGATGATCGCGGTGCGCTCCGGATACTTCTTGAGCACCTCGTTCATCCACGCGATGCCCTCATCGGTGGGATCCCAGCCCATATAGAGCATGAGGAAGTCGTTGCCGCCGGCGGAGATCAGATCGTAGTGACCGCGGTTGTCCTGGAAGGACTCGCCGTACCAGGGATTGCCCTGATAGCGGTCCGCGCCGAAATAGCGTGCATAGTCCGTGTAGTCACTGGCTTGCTGGTCCACGTCGTGGTTGCCTGCCAATACGCCGTAGGGCAGCTTGGCGTCGTCGAGGCGCTTGTACTCCGGATCCGCGTTCTCCCACTGGTATTCCTGCTTGGACTTGTCCACGATATCGCCGGTGTGGAACATGTACTGCAGGTTCAGCGGTGCGCGCCGGTCCAGGAAGTACGTGTGGATGTCCTTCTGCCGGGCGGGATAGCTCGCGTTGTAGTACTGCGTATCGGTCTCCCAGCCCAGCGTGAAGTCGTACTGATCGCGCGGGGTGTCCTCCTTGTGCGCGGGTTTCACCTTGGTGTCGCGATCCGAGAGGTTCTCGCCCGAGAAACCGACTGAGTGCTGCACCAGGGCGCGGACCACCTGTTTGCCGTCCCGTTCGATCGCATGGCCCTTGACGGGGACCAGGGCCTCCAGGTGCACCCGCCCAGCCGAGGTCGTGCCGTCCCCGGCCGAGGTCGTGCCGTCCTTGGCCGCGTCGCCTGCGTCGCCCTCACCGTCCTCGGCTGCGGCCAGCTGGGCCGCCACCTCGACATAGGCACCCTTGCCCTTGGCCGCCTCGGCGTCCCAGACCAGGAGTCGGACCCGGGCGCCGGGGTTGGCGCGGCCGGCCCAGGCCACGCGCACCTTGGCAGCGGCGTCGGCGCCCTGGGGGACCTCGACGTCGAAGGAGTTGTAGGGCAGGGAGTCGTCGCTGACAGTCGCCTGGCCGGCCGTGAGCTCCTGCCCGTCCTCGCGCTCGGCCTGGTCGGCGTCGCGCACACTGCCGGAGGCGGCCGCGATCTTGCCCGCGCCGTCGTTGTCCCGATCGAAGCGCAGGCGCTCGCCGCGCAGGAACTCCACGCGCAGCTCGTCCTTGGTCGGGTCGGTGACCTTCGCGGACAAGCGCGCGTCCTTGGTCCGGGCGGTGGAGCCGTCGGGGGTCAGGAGCTCGGCGAAGGGGTTCTCCTCCGGGGTTGAGAACTCGATCTCCCTGCTGCTGGAATTGCCCAGCTCATCGCGGGCGTGCACCGTGAAGGTGTGCTTACCGGGCGCCAGGTCCAGGCTGCTGGTGCTGTGCGGCAGTTCGATGTCCTGGCCGTCGAGGGTTGCGTGCACCCCGTCCTGCGCCAGGCCGGAACCCGCATCGGTCACCTCGGCGTCCAGGTCGAACTTCCCCTGGTAGAGCTTGCCCTCGGCCAGCTCGGTGGAGATCTGCGGGGCGGTGTTGTCCACGGTGACCTTCCGGCCGACCTCATTGCCGGAATCGTCCGTGGCGGTCACCGTGTAGTCCCCGTCGCCGGTGCCCGTGGTGTCCCAGACCGCGGCTTGGGCGTGCTCGGCGTCCTCGGGCAGTTCGAACTGCGCATCGAAGAAGTCCATCTTGCCCGCCGAATCGCCCATCTGCAGTTCGACCGAGGGATCGTCGTAACCGGCCGGGCGCAGGGTCCGGCCGTCGGGCAGCAGCAGGCGGACGTTGCGCACGACGAAGTCGTCGTTGTTCTCATCCGGGTCGATATCGGTCTTCGCCTTGGTTCCCGCGTAGATCGCCGCCGATAGTTTGCCGTCCTTGATCGCCTCCAAGGGGATGGCGGTTTCGATCGTGCCCCAGTCGGAGTACAGGCCGCGGTCGAAGACGTTGACGACCTTGCCGTCGACCACGACGCCGTTGCGGAAGTAATCGTCGGTCTGGCTGGCCTCGAAGACGAACATGGGCTCGCGTTCGAGCTCCGGTTCCGTCTGCAGATCCGTGACCTTGCCATCGGGGGCGGTGACCCTGAGCTTGGCCGTGCCGGGGAAACCGTCGCCGGCGGCCGCTACCCGGGTCGGTCCGGAGACGAACTGCCCGTCCTCCAGGTTCAGGCGCAGTGGCGCATCGTTCGCGCCGGCGACCTTGGCGGTGCCGGTCTTCTTCGCCTCGTGGGTGCCGTCGCCGGCCGTGAGCTCGTAGTCGAAGGACCGCTTGCCCAGCAGATCCGCCTTGGGCACGGTGAAGGTGTAGGTCGTGGCCGATCCGCCCGCCGCCGGGCCGCCGTCCTGGCCGCCGGACTCCTGGCCGCCGGCGGCCTCGGCGACCAGGTTGTATGCGGTGAAGTCCTGATCGGCGTTCGACTTCAGCCGCAGGGTCGCCTTGCGCGTGAGCACATCGTCGGTCACGGTGAAGCGGAAGACAGCGTCCTCATCCGCGGCGAATTCCTCCGGGGTCCGATCGTCGATCACGGGGGCCGAGGCGTCGGCCGGCCAGTGCAGGGGCTCGGTCGGCACCTGCTCGGGTGCGACCCGGGTGGGGGTGGGCGCGGTGCGGCCGATCAGCACGCCGGTGGCGGGCCTGTCCGGATCGTAGGCGTATTGGATGCCCTGATTGGCCGCGACGTCGTTCGCGCCATTCATGTTGTAGAAGACCCGGTTGACGGTGGTACCCGATTTGGTGCGGATCTCCATGCCGCGTGGGGAGCCGTTGGCCATGCCGCCGGTGGACGTCGTCACCAGATTGATCGAATCGGGGTCCAGATCCGGGATCGGGTCCTCACCCTCGGCGGGTTCGGGCTTGTGGGAGTTGAAGAAGTCGGTGAAGTCCTTGGTTGTCTTATCGTCGTTGGCGCCGTTCTTGATCCACACGATGAGCGACTGGCCGGCGGGGATCTGGGCGGCGGGGTCGTCCAGTCGCCAGACGGCCGCCGAATCGATCGTGAAGTCGGCCGCCGGGTAGAGGTAGCGCAGGTCGAAGTCCGCCATGCTCACCGACTGATCCGTCGGATTGTGGATCTCCACGAACTCGTAGCCGTCGGAGCCGTTGACATTGGTGGAGTCGGGCAGCAGTTCGGTGATCTGCAGGAGTCCGTCCAGGGGGCTGATCGTCTGCTTCGCTGCGGCCCGGGGGGAGTCGAGCTGTGCGACGGACCGCGCTTTGTGTGTCTTCGTCGTCTTCTTCAACTGGGAGGCGGTGCGTGGACCGCCTGCGGCGTCTCGTTCGGCGAACTGGTCGCCGGCGTCCTCCGGTGCGGGCCCCTGCTTGCCCTTGGGGCCGGGGTTGAACACGGGGGCGCCCGGCTTCGACTTCCCCAGTCCCGGGGTCGCCGGGTCCGTGTCGGCGGTGTCGTCGGTCTGGTGGTCCGCGGAGTCGTCTTCGGTCGGTGGAGCGGCTGGGGCATTGTCCGCGGGCTGTGTGGTCGCGTCGTCTTCCGTGGACTCGTAGGCCGGGTCCGGTTCTGCAGCGGGAGCTGAGGGTGCATCGATGCCGGATGAGGCGTCCGGTTTCGTCTTCCCCTCGACCTGCCGGTCGGATTCCGGTGCTGTGGTGGCCGGAGTGCTCTGCTGGTCGTGGGAGGCATCGGGCGGGAGGGCCGCGGCACTGGCCATGGCGGGGCTGAGCACCAGGCCGAGGCTGACGGCGGCGGCCAGCAGGGGACGGGGCGCCAGGGGTGCGTGCCGGCGGTAGCAGGGCGTCTGCGAATGCCGTGCAGGACGGAAGGGGCGGTTTTCGGGCGTCACGGAGTTTCCTTTGCGGATGGGGGTGGTTACCGGCCCATCCTCGCCCGGGAAGGTGGCGGCAGGGTTGCCCGTGGCTGAACCCCGATGAATAAGTCAGGTGTTGGGTGTTTACCTGTTGTGGTGGCTGTTACGTTCGACAATGCCATCGACAAGCATTATTAATGCCGGTCCCGCATTGCCATTTCCGCATAGCAGTAGCGTGAAAGGGGCCGACAAATTACGGGAACTTCGGCCTCGGGGTGGAAGCAGCGTGACTCGGGTACTGTATCGCCGAGTCGGTGAGACTTTTGTCGTCGGAGTGTATGGGCCTGAAGCGTAGTTCGACCCCAAAGGTTTTCGAGGGCTTGTCGCGCTGCCAAGAGACGTCTGAGCGAAGTGGAGGAGTTGAAATGAAGCTTGCAGATTTGAAGAGCCACGCTGACCTGCAGGATACGAGGCGGGCCAGCGACCCCGGCTATGCGGAGGAATCGGATCGAACCTCAGCGGTCGGCGCGGTCAGTGTCGCTGTTGTCCGATTCTGGGCCGAGCCCGATCTGACTCAGCAGGCCTTTGCCGCTTGGCTGGGTTGGAAGCAGCCGCAGGTCGCCCATCTTGAGCGGGGGATGCCGTGCCCTCGCTGGAAACGCTGCAGGGCTTGCCCGGGCAGGAGTGTTGCGTGTCGAGATCGGACCTGACTTCCACAATGTTGGGCGATTTCTGGGATTTCGAGATTGTTTGTGCTGGTGAGAGGCCTACGCTTGGGGGGCGTGGGTAACTAACGGGTCGCCTAAAATGGCCGGTATGAGCCCGTTCGT
>NZ_JANIJY010000017.1:0-68949 GCF_024580695.1 Brevibacterium sp. 91QC2O2
ATGCCTATCGGAACCCGGTGACAACACCCCCCGGATCATCAATGACTGGGGGCATAAGTCATGCCGGGCCCGACGGGCCAGCAGTCCTGATCCTGTCACGAACCAGGGCTACTAAAAAGGTAACGGGGCAGCGCGGACGTCTGGATCGATGGGACAAGCCGACAAGACCAGTGGTGCTGCAATTAATTCAAGTGAGGCTCTTGTCTTGCTCAGCCGGCTGTCATAGTATGAACTCAATCACATAAAGTGAAGGAGGTCACATGCGGAAACTGAGTGGTGATGAAGTGCCACTATCGTCCGTGTCAGAGGTCTCTGCTGAGCTTGCAGAAGCGGTAAAGAACCTACGCAAGGCGTCGGGCTTCACCCAAGCCGAGCTCGCGAAACAGGCGGGTGTCAGCACATCGTTTATATCGCAGCTCGAACGTTCCAGCAGCGATGTCACGTTCAGCACGCTCAATCGTATTTGCCAGGCGTTGGGAACGACTGTCGGCCACCTGTTTGCGCCGCCCGCTCCTGCCGGACGGCTACTGCGCAAGGACAACTACCGCTATCTCGATTACAACGGTGTGGACAAATGGGTGCTCACCCGTGAGGAAATGATCGATGTTGATATCTGTTTGTTCGACTTCCCCATCGGTTCAAGCACAGGTCTGAGACAACCTCCGGTGAGCGAGCGGACCGAGCTTTGGTATTGCCAAGGCGGGTATTTGGGTGTCGAACGTCAGGGCACAGTCCATGTTCTACGCCCGGGCGACAGTATCGACTTTCCATCATCACGGCCGAACACAATCTACAACGCAGGACCCGAGCGGTGTAGTGCGTTGCTCGTAATCAAGAACCACGAACCCAAGAGAGGGACTGACTCATGAAAATCAAGGCAATCGCAGCACTGTGCCTGGCCGCACCCTTGGCGTTGACCGGCTGTATGTCGGGAGGTGGAGACTCGTCTTCGTTGAATGAAGACGACTTCAAGAACCCGACCGTGGGCGAGGTCAAAGCGGGCTCCTTGTCCGGAACAACGATGACTTTCGTGTCCTGGGGCGGCGAATATCAGAAGGGGCAGGACAAGGCCTTCTCCGATCCCTTCGCAGAGGCCAGCGGTGCCAAGGTGCTCTCAGACGGTCCGACAGACGTAGCCAAGGTTAAGGCACAGGTCGAGGCCGGCAATGTTTCGTGGGACGTCGTCAACGCCAGCCCGACCATTAACGGAGCCAACTGCGGAACTCTGTTCGAGAAGCTGGACCTCAGTCTGATCGACACGAGCAAGTTGCCCGAAAGTGCGGTGAAGGGCGACTGCTACCTGCCCTCGCAGGCGTATGTATATGGCTTGTTCTACGATGCTGACAAGTATGGAGATACGCCGCCAAAGGGCTGGGCCGACTTCTTCGATACCAAGAAATTCCCCGGTAAGCGAGGTCTGGACGGCCGCCCGTCGCCCACGGCTGGAACGTACGAGGCCGCGTTGCTGGCCGAAGGTGTGAAGAAGGACGATCTGTTCCCCCTTGACACGGACAAGGCTCTGAATACCTACGACAAGATCAAGAGTGACGCGGTCTTCTGGCAGACGGGGGCTGAACAGACCCAGCAGGTGCAGTCTGGCGAAGTAGACATGATTTTCGGTTGGAGTGGCCGGATCTTCGAGGCAAACAAGAACGGTGCGAACTTCAAGCCGGTGTGGACCGACGGCTTCCTTGCCAGTGACACGTTCTCTATTCCGACTGATGCTCCCAACCGCATGGCGGCCTATGCCTACATTAACTATGCGCTTGGCGCGGAACAGCAGAAGGAAATGGCCGAGCTGACGAGCTACTCGCCGGTGAATGTCGACGCCAAGCCTGAATTCGATGAAGACGCGAAGAAGTTCGATGTTTCGCAGCCTGAGATCCTCAAGCAGACAATTCCCCAGAACGGTGACTACTGGGGCCAGAACCTGGACGAACTGAACTCGACTTGGGCCGACTGGCTGAATGGTTGAGATCGTGCCGTGTCCACTGAATATTCCGCCTTGTAAAGGAGGAAACGAATGAAGACCGCCGAATCAAAGACCCAGGTCTTGGCGTGGCCGGCCATTCTTCTGGTCGCTGCGGCATTCTTTCTCCCCGTTATCATCATCATCGCAAGGAGTTTCACCGATGCGAACACGACATTTGAGAACTACGAATGGTTGATTGGTAGTTCGTCTGCACGCTCTGTGCTGATCCGCACCATCTATACAGCGGTGATCGCAACCGTTATCACAGCGGTTCTGGCATATCCTTACGCTTACTTGATGGCTACTACATCCGGTGGTCTCAGGGGTCTCCTACTCATCGTGGTGTTGCTACCCTTCTGGACCTCGATGATGGTGCGGGCATTCGCCTGGGTCATTATTCTCCAGCGGAACGGTCTGCTTAATACGATTCTGGAGGGAGTGGGTCTGCCTGCGGTCAGTATTTTAGGAACCAATACTGCAGTGCTCATCGGCATGTGTCAGGTACTGATGCCCTTTATGGTGCTCCCGTTGTTTTCCACCATGGTCGGTATCGACATGAAACTTCCGCTGGCGGCACAGGTCTTGGGTGCACCCAAGTGGAAGGCGTTTCTGCAGGTTTACTTTCCTTTGTCCCTGCCAGGCGTATTTGCGGGTTCTCTGATAGTTTTCATTCTGTCGCTGGGGTTCTACGTGACTCCCGCGATCTTGGGCTCTCCACGTGAACAATTGTTGCCCAACGCGATGTTCTCTCAGGTGATGGAACTTCTGCAATGGGGTCGCGGTGGTGCCCTCGCCGTGGCGTTGCTGGTTCTGGTCGGCGCGGTGTTTCTCTTGTTGTACCTCATTGCCAGGGCCTTCGGCGTTAAGATCGGGAAGATCGGGGGAACGGGGGTATGACGAACAACGTGTCTGATAAGCAATCACTACCCATGAAGCGTCGTAAGAAGGTAGACAAGTCCCGCATCGCTCTGTGGATCGTGTGTGGAATTGTGGGGGTTTGGCTCGTTGCGCCAACTTTGATCGTCATTCCACTGAGTTTCAACGAACAACGTTCGCTGGCCTTTCCTCCTCAGGGATTCTCACTTCAGTGGTATGCGAATTTTTTCAGTGACAGTGCATGGTACGGTGGCCTCCTCAATTCAGTCCAGATCGCAGTCCTGGTGGCAATCATCGCGACGGTGTTGGGAACGCCGGCCGCGTACGGCCTGTCCCGGGTGCCCGGTATCCGGGAGAAGCTGGGAACCAACCTTCTCGTCACCCCACTAGTGATCCCCTCGGTTATCTTCGGTGTGGGTCTATACGGACTCTTCCTGAAGATGGGGTTGGTCGGCACCCTTACGGGTTTCCTCATTGCTCACACAGTGTTGGCGTTACCCTACGTCGTGGTGAACGTGGGGTCCTCCTTGTCCAGTTTCGACAAGCAGTTGGAACAGGCGGCTTGGATTTGCGGGGCCAGCAAGTTTCGCGCGTTTATGACGGTGACGATTCCAGCCCTTCTTCCAGGAATCCTTTCGGGCGCGTTCTTCGCGTTCATCACCTCATTCGATGAGGTCATCGTATCGATGTTCATCTCGAACCCGTACCTGCAGACGCTACCTGTACGGATGTATGCGAGCATGCAACGTGAAGTGGATCCGACGATTGCGGCCGCGGCTACCCTCATCATGCTCGTTACGACCGCTGCAGCAGCAGGCGGGATACTCTCCCAGCAGCTTAGGAAGAAACAGAAATGACCCAGAAGATAAAAGGCGCATCGCTGACCCTGGAATCGATTTTCAAGAACTACGGGTCGGTTGCGGCCGCTCAGGACATCTCGATCGACGTCAACCCGGGTGAGTTCATCTCCCTGCTGGGCCCAAGTGGCTCCGGAAAGACAACGACGTTGAACATGATTGCAGGGTTTGAAGAACCTACTGCGGGCACGATCAGTATTGACGGAACGGATGTCACGTCTATCCCGATCCATAAGCGGAACATCGGAATGGTGTTCCAGGGTTACGCCCTGTTCCCGCATATGTCGGTGGAGAAGAACGTCGAGTACCCACTCAAGCAACATGGTTTCAGCAGGGCGGACCGCGGCGCCGCTGTTGCGAACGCCTTGAAGAAGGTGTCATTGGAAGGCTTCCGGGAACGTATGCCGGCACAGCTTTCGGGTGGTCAGCGACAGCGCGTGGCCCTGGCCCGGGCGATTGCCTATGATCCACCTCTGCTGTTGATGGATGAGCCGTTGAGCGCCCTGGACCGAGCCCTGCGGGAGAGCCTTCAAGGTGAGATTCGTCGGATTCATCGGGAGTTGGGAACGACAGTTATATATGTGACCCATGACCAAGATGAGGCCTTGGCGTTGTCCGACAGGATCGTCGTGTTCAACGAGGGTCGAGTTCAGCAGATCGGGACTCCTTCTGAACTCTATCTGAACCCGGCAAACGACTTCGTGTCTCGTTTTCTGGGGGAGTCGATCCATGTATCAGGAACCGTTCGGAGTAGTGCTGGTGGGAGTATCTTCGACGCCGGCGGTACTCAGTGGCAGATCGAGCAGTACGCCGAAGGCCCTGCTGAGGCGATGATTCGTCCGGAAAGTGTGGCTCTGTCTTTGACGGGGTCGGATGCAGGCGCCGGTCCAGGAGTCGATGCCGTTGTCCGGGACATCGTCTATATGGGTCATTCGGTGAAGTACAGCGTTGAGTTCGCCGGTACGGGGGAGCAGGAGGGCAATGGTGTAGTTCGGATGAGTTCGCAGATTGCCCCAGACGTTTCTGTTGGTGATTCCGTGCATCTCAGTTGGGAAGCTGAGAGTGCAAAGATCCTGTCACCAAGTTCTATAAGTTCTAAAGACGCCTAATGGAAATCGATGAGTGCAGGGAGATGTGGACGTGAAAAACGGCAACGGTTCGTTTTGGCTGGATTCGACTCGTGAGATGTCCCAGACACGTGAACGGCTCGAGGGTGATGTGTACGCCGATGTTGTCATAGTCGGTGGTGGATATACGGGTCTGTGGACCGCATACTGGCTTAAAACCTACGACCCCGGGCTGAAGATTGTAATCCTGGAGCAGGAATACGTCGGTTTCGGGGCCTCTGGACGTAATGGCGGCTGGATCAGTGGTAAGACGGTCGGGATGCGGAAGAACCTGGAGCGGCCAGGGGCGTCACATGATGATCTCCTGGCCATGGAACGTGAGTGCTTCAACGCGGCGTTCGAGGTCGAGGAACTGATGCGGGCTCACGGGAAGGACATAGATGCTCACCGGGGCGGGTGGATGCAGATTGCAAGGACCCAAGCGGAATTAGCAAGGCTCCGACATCATCTGGCTGAAGATCGTGAATGGGGGCTTACCGAAGACGAAGTCCGTCTTCTTTCAGCTAGTGAGACAAGCACGAGAATTAACTCCCCTGGGGTCACGGGTGCCCTCTACAGCCCATATGCGGTCAAGTGCAATCCCGCTAAGCTGGTCTATGCAGTTGCGGAACTCTGCGAGGACCTCGGTGTCATTATTTATGAGAACACCCGTGTGGATTCGATTGATCAGGGAGACTGCCGGACGAGTCGAGGTCATGCCCACGGCAAGTCCGTAGTGATGGCAGTCGAAGGGTATACCGCCGCGATGCCGGGGCTGAAACGTTCTCTTCTGCCGATGATCTCATCGATGATTGTGACGGAGCCGTTGGGCCAAGAGCAGTGGGATGAAATCGGCTGGAGCGGCTACGAATGCATTTCTGGTGCGCAGCATGTGTATTTCTATGCGCAGCGTACGGCAGACGACCGGATTGCTCTGGGCGGTCGGGGACGTCCATACTTTTGGAATTCGCAGACCGACAAGAACGGTGAGATGGATAGCGGGACTATAGACCTTCTCGAAGAGATTACCCGTGATCTATTTCCATCGGTCCCCATGCAATTTGCCCATGCCTGGAGAGGCATCTTGGGTGTACCACGTGACTGGTCGCCATTTATCGATGTGGACGCCAACAATCACCTTGTTCGGGCTGGCGGCTATGCAGGCCAGGGGGTTACCGCTTCATATGTGGCAGGTCGTGCGGTTGCCCAGATACTCAGTGATTATGATGAACAGCCGAACCCCACCTGGGTGCGTAGAGCCCCGCGGAGTTGGGAGCCGGAGCCCCTCCGCTGGGTGGGTACGCGGGTGGTCCAGGCGTTGTACAGCGGCGCCGACAAAGTTGAACACAAGCGTGGTGGGACACAAACATCAATCTTGGGTCTAGCCGCTAATGTAGTTTCAGGACGGTGAGGCACATGCCTGCCAAGCCCATCCGCGCCTGCGTCATCGATCGCGAGGACGGAGCCGGAGCCCAGTACCTGGAGCGGGCGGCGGGGGACCTGGGACTGCAGGTCCTGACGCTTCCCCAGCTGGCCGATATCCACCCCGACACCGAGGCCGTCTATGTCCGTGCCTCCTACTGGACCGATATCGACGAACTCCTGCGGCTGGCTCCCGAACTGAAATGGGTGCAGTTGAGCATGGTCGGCTATGACCGGCTGCTCACCCCTGCGTTCAGGGAATCCGGGGTGACCCTGACGAATGCGCGCGGAGTCCTCGACGATGCCATCGCGGAATTCGTGGTGGGCGGGACCCTGCTGTGGTCCAAGGGACTGCTGACCTCGACCCTGGATTCGCGGGCGCACAGCTCGCACTACCGCGAGCTGCTGGGCAATGACGAGCTGCGCGCGCTGGTGCTGGGCGCGGGCTCGATTGGGTCTGCGGTCGCCCGGCATCTGCGGGGGATCGGAGTGCCGCGAGTCGACGGGGTGCGTCGCACGGTTCCCCCGACCGCCGAGGTTGCGGCCGGTCCCTTCGACCGGGTCTTCACCTTCGCGCAGCTGGGTTCGGGCGTGGACATCGCCGACTACTCCGTGGTCGTCGCCGTCCTCCCGTCGAGTCCCACGACCCGGGGCATCATCGACTCCGCACTGCTGGACGGCTTATCCGAGCGCGTGGTCTTCATCAATGTGGGCCGCGGCGACACCGTGGACAATATCGCCCTGGCTGGGGCGATGGAGCAGCGGCCGGGATCCGCGGCGGTGCTCGACGTGACCGCGCCGGAGCCCCTGCCCGCCGACCATCCGCTGTTCGCGCAGCCCAATGTCGTCATCAGCCCACATATGTCGGGGGATACGCGGGACCGGCACCGGGGCTTCGCCGAACTCTTTTTCGACAACCTGGCCAGGTTCGCCGCAGGTGAGCCGCTGCGCAATGTCGTCGAGACCTCGGCGCCGTGAGCCATGCGGGAGTGAGCCCGGAGGAACGGGCAGGGTCTCAGAGGGCGCCCGCGCCCCATCCGAAATGCACCGCACCATCCCCTGAAAGGAAGCAGTGAGGACAATGAGCACGAACCGCTTTGCAGTCATCGGGACCGGTACCATGGGCGCGCAGGCTGCGTGGCAGTTGGCCCGCGCGGGGCACAATGTGACGGCCTTCGAACAGTACGCGCCGGGCCATCCGCGCGGGGCGGCCGGCGGTGGGAATCGGCTGTTCCGCAATATCGAACTCGAGGACGCACACTATGCACCCATCGTGGCGCGCGCGGGCGAACTGTGGGCGAACCTGGAGACGGAGTCTGGCTGGCGGCTGCGGGAACTCGGCGGCGCGCTGGTCGCCGGCCCCGCCGACGCCGAGGAGACCCGCAATGCACTGGCCGCGGCGCAGGACGAACCAGAGGCGGAAATCCTCGATGTCCACGAGGCCAGGCTGCGGTTCCCCTCGCACGCCTTCGACGCCGAGGACGCGATCGTCTTCGACCGGCTCGGCGGGGTGATCCGGCCCGAGCTGACGGTCAAGGCCGCGGCGGGGCTGGCGGTGCGCGCCGGCTGCGAGCTGCGGACGAACACCGAGGTGGTGGAGGTCGAGGATCTGGGCGATAGGGTGCGGGTCGTCTCGCGGGTGCGGGGGACCGGTCGTGCCGCAGAAGGCGCCGCGGGCACAGCGGGGGCCGCGGCAGCGGAGACGCGCACCGAGTACTTCGACCGGGTGATTGTGGCCGGCGGGCCGTGGACCCAGCACCTGGTGCCGCAGCTGGCCGATACCCTGCACAGCCACCAGCTGATGTCCGCGTGGTTCACCGGGCGCACCCCGCAGGTGATGGCGGGGATCCACCCGATCATCCGCAGCAATCCGACGTATCTGTACGCTCTGCCGACCTTCGACCATATGGGGATGAAACTGGGGCTGGGGTTCGAACACCATCCCCAGGTGGAACGGCCCGAGGCCGGTCCCCGGCAGGTGATCCCCGAGGTGATGGAGGCGTTCCAGGCGAAGATCCGGCGCTACTTCCCCGGCTTGGATCCGGAGCCCTACCGGGTGGACTTCTACTACGAGTCCTATACGCCCAGCCGACACGAATGGCTGGGCGCGGCTCCGGGGGCGCAGAACGTGATCGTGGCGGCGGGGTTCTCCGGCCACGGGTTCAAGATGAGTCCCGCGATCGGCGAGATCGCGGCCGCCCTGGCAGTGGGAGAACAGCCTGCGGTGGACATCTCGTTCCTGGCCCGGGCGCAGGAGGCGGGGGCTTAGCGGGCCGGACCAACCGGCCCGGTGTGGATGGCCCTGTGCTACACCCGCCCCACCAGGAACAGCAGCCAGACGATCAGGGGCACGATCGCGGTCATGGACATGCCCCAGGTCATCAGGCCCTTGAACGTCTTGTCGCGCTTGTCCTCCTCCGTATTGGCCACGACCAGGGCGCCGCCGGTGGAGAACGGCGAGGAATCCACCGCCGAGGCCGCGATCGACAGTGCTAGGACGAAGCCCACCAGGGGCAACTGGCCGCCCAACAGCAGGGGTGCGGCGATGGGCACCAGCACACCGAACATGGCATTGGTCGATGCGAAGGCGGACACGATGCCGGCGACGTACATGATGAGCAGCGAGGCCACCAGCACGGAGCCGATCCCCGTGATCCCATTGGCCAGGGTGTCGACGACGCCGGCCTCCTGCAGCACTCCCACATAGGTCACGATGCCGCCGATCAGCAGCACCACGCCCCAGCCGATCGCATCCATGCCGTCCTTGACGTGACGGGGCGCGATCAGGCCCAGGAGCACAGCGGATCCCAGCGCCAGATACCCCACATCCAGCTTCGCGAACAGGCCCAGACCCAGGATCGCCAGGAACAGCACCAGGGTCAGATAGTTCAGCCAGGTCCAGGACTCCTTCGCCGGGGCCTCGGCTGCGGTCGTGGTGCCGGTGCCCGCGGGCGCGGTGGTGATGGCACGTGCGCTGCCGGCCGGGACCTCGGCCCCGGTGGTTTGCGCACCGCCACCGCCGCGCCGCGCGAGCAGGCCGCGGCCGCCCAGCAGGAAGAAGGCGACCAGGTTCAGTACCAGGTTGAACACGAAGGTGCCGATGAAGATCGCCGTGGGATCGACGGTGATCCCCGATTTCACCAACACGCCGTTGACGATCGAGAAGTACACGGCGATGGGGGAGAAGCCGCCGGCGTTGGTGCCGTTGAGGATCGACAGGCCCATCAGCAGCGGGCTGATCCGGTAGCGCGAGGCGAAGGCCAGGCCGACCGGAACCAGGATCGCGTTGGTCGCGGCCGAAAGCGCGCCGGAGCCGGTGATGATCGCGGCCAGGATGAAGAAGACCCAGGGCAGGGCCCACGCCTTTCCGCGCGTCAGGCCGACAGCCGCGTCGACGACTCTGGCGACGGTGCCATTGGCCCGCGCCAGTCCGAAGAAGAAGGTGACGCCCACCAGGGTGACCAGGAGGTTCGTGGGGAATTGGGCCGAAACGTCGTCGGTCTTCATCCCGAAGTAGAAGGTGCCGAGCGCGAAGGCGGCGAACAGGGCGATCGCACCCATGCTCACGCCGCGCCACATCGACAGGGCGAAGATAACGACGAGCCCCACAACGCCGATGATCGTTGCTGTCATAGATATATCGTAGGACCCATGGCTGACACGCTGTTCGATCCACCTACCGCTGCCCCCGGCGACTACCACGCCCACGTCTTCCAAGCCGGCGTCGCCGCCACGGAGCACCCACGCTACGTGCCGGACTACGCTGCGTCTACCGAGGCCTACCTGGCGCAGTTGAACGCCCACGGCCTGGCCTGGGGCACGCTGATCCAGCCCAGCTTCCTGGGCACCGACAACAGCTACCTGCTGGCTGCTCTGCAGCAGTACCCCCAGCGGCTGCGCGGGGTGATCGTGGTCGACGATGTCAATCCCTCGGCGACGTTCAATGCGCTGGGTGGGTTCGTCAAGGACGGCTTCGTCGCTTTGCACGAGGCCGGGGTCCGGGGCGTGCGCCTGAACCTGATCGGACGCCAGATGCCGGATCTGGCCGGACTGGCCTGGGCACCGATCCTGCGGTTCATGGAGCGCCTGGACTGGCACTTGGAGTTCCAGGCCAAGGCCGAGCAGCAGATCGAGATCGCGGACCTGTTGCCCAAGCTGCCGGAGGATCTGAAGATCGTCATCGACCATTACGGCCTGCCCCAGACGTCATTGGAGGTGGAGCTGGGCGAGCATCCCCTGTTCGACCTGGTGGAGGAAGCGGGTGAGCGGCTGTGGGTGAAGGCATCGGGTCCGTACCGTTGCGGTCCGGGTGCCGCGCGGGCGATGCACGATGAGCTGGTATTCCGAGGTTTCACCCGCTTCGTCCCGGGCTCGGACTGGCCGCACACCCGGTTCGAGGAGAAATGCGACGGAGCCTGGGACGGGTTCGGGCGCTGACGGTGCTCAGGCCCGCGCTCCTCAATCATTGGACCGTTCATTTCAGATTGGGCTGTTCATCCGGTCCAATCTGAAATGAATGGTCCAGCGATTTTCGGTCCGGGCCTCACACCCCCGCCGCATAGCCATCGCGCTGGGGGTCGGCGCCGCCCGCCAAACGACCATCGATGCGGGTGATCGCATGGACCCCGGCGAATGCAAAGCTCAGTGCTGACCTGCGGACCTCGTAATCCTCACCCTGTAGCGCGAGTTCTACAGACCGGGGGATCCTGTTCGAGATGTCGATCGCGTTGGATGTTGCGACGATTCGCGGCGCTGCCACAGCGCGGTCCACGGGCATCCCGAAGTCGATGATATTGGAGATCCCCTGCACGATCGCCGGGGTGATCCAGGATGCGCCAGGGGCTCCGATGGCGATGATCGGCCCGGTTTCATCGTGGACCACCGTGGGCGCCATCGTGGTGCGTCGCCTGGCTCCCGGCGCCACTGAATTCGAGGTGCCCGGGCGTGGATCGAACGTGCTCATCCCACCGTTCATCATGAAGCCGGTACCGCTGGGGATGAAGCCCGAAGGATTTCCCAGCGTGTGGGTCAACGAGACCGTTAGGCCATCGGCGTCCATGGCGGAGATATGCGTGGTGTGGCGCGATTCGTTGTCCGGACCAGCGTTCGCATCGGTGTCCGCATAGCGCGGGCCGTCCACATCCACACGAAGCCCGGCCCGGACCTCGGTTGCTGCACGGTCCAGGGCCTCGGCAGTCAACAATGCTGCATAGTCCGCGTTGGTGGCCGTGGGACGGCGCCACAGGTCCTCTTTATCGCGCAGGGCGTGCTTCATCGCCTCGGCCAGGATTCGAATGTGCGCGGCGGAACCATGCGCGATGGTGCCCATATCGAACCGGTCGAGAATCCCCAGCGTCTGCATGGTCTGTACGCCACCGGCCGGATTCGGCGGCAGTGTCACCTTCAGCCCGCGGTACCGCCCGACGACCGGGTCCCGGTGCTGAAGCTCATATTCGGCCAGGTCATCGCGGGTCAGGAACCCGCCACCGTCCCGGATGGAATCGGCGATCACACCGGCGAGCTCACCGGTGTACAGGTCCGTAGCACCGGCCTTGGCCAGGTGGGTCAGGGTGTCGGCCAGTTCCGGGTTGATGATCATATCGCCCAGGCGCGGCAGCGTTCCATGCGGAAGATAGATGCGCCGACCATCGGCAGTATTGGCCAGTTTGTCGCCGAAGTCCATGCGGCCGTACTTCTGCTCATTCTGCGTGAGCACGGTGTGCACATGTGGGCGGATCGGCCAGCCCGAACGGGCCAGCCTGATCGCCTCGGCGAACAAGTCGGACCAGGCCAGGCGGCCGAACTGGGTGTGAATCGCCTCCAAGGTCTTCAGCGTCCCCGGGGTCATGATGGACTGAGCACCGGTTTCATTGACATGCCCCTCGACCCGGAAACCGAAGCCGTCGGTGGTGGGGCCCAACAGCCTGTCGGCCCACACATCCGGGGTGACCGCCTGGGGACTCGTCCCGAGCCCGTCGATGATGTGGACTTGGCCATCAGGGGTGACGATCTGGGCGATCGCCATTCCGCCGATGCCGGACATGAGTGGGTCGACCACGCCCTGGACCAAGGCAGTGGCGACCGCCGCGTCCACGGCATTGCCGCCAGCGGCCAGTGTCTGCGCGCCGGCATCTGTGGCCTCGGGCTGGGGTGCGACGATCATCGCGGAGAAATCCTCGGTCTGCGGAACTGGTGTGAACATGGTGACTGGCCTTCGGTTGGAATGCGGTTGCTGAGCTTCGCTCTTGTTCTTGCTTACCTGGGCTCGCCGCCCTTTGCCCCGCGACTCAGCCCCGCCAAGCGCTCCCCGGTGACCGGGGTGTGCTCTTGTTCCCGGGCGCGGGCTTGTACGAACCGGTCCGCGGCCTCGGCCAGGCGTGCGTCCTCACTGGTTTCACCGCCCGTTGAGGAGTTGTTCGCGGGACCGTCTGATGGCCTGGACGGCTTGGGGTTCTGCTGGTTCATCACGGCCTCCACTGCGCGGGTCCGGAATGGGTCTTTCAGCCCATCGCGGTTCGAGCCTAGCGCAGGTGGGACAGCCGCTGGTGCGCCCGGGGGACCGTGTGTCGGCACACCGTGCAAACCGTTCACGGAGCTTTGCCATATCCCGTTTCAGATTCCACTGATTGAACGGTGGAATCTGAAATAAACGGTCCAACGATCGGCACCCAGGCCGTAGAGTGACACGCATGAGACTGTCGATCGTCGACCTGGGCACCGTCGCCCCGGGGACCACCGAATCGGACGCACTGCACGATGCGATTGAAACCGCACAGCACGCCGAGGCGCACGGATTCCACCGCATCTGGTTCGCCGAACACCACCTGAGCCGCTCGGGCGCCTCGCACCATCCGGAACTGCTCATCGCCGCGGCCGCAGCGTCGACGCAGACCATCAGGGTCGGGTCAGGGGCGGTGCTGATGAACCATTACAGCCCGTTCAAAATCGCGGAGATGTACCAACAGCTCGAGGCCATGGCACCCGGGCGGGTCGACCTGGGCATGGGGCGGGCCACCGGCGGGCCGATCGTCGACCTGGCGATGCAGCTCAACCGGCAGAATCCCATCCAGGTCGACCACGGCCAGCAGGTGTTGGAGACCCTGGCCTGGCTCTACCAGGCCTTCCCGGAAGGACACCCCTTCGCCGGACATGCGCTCATGCCATCCGTACCGCAGGTCCCACAGACCTGGCTGCTGGGATCGAGCCCGAACAGCGCCCAGCTGGCCGCGCAGCTGGGGATCGGATACTGCTTCGCCTGCTTCATCAACCCCAGTGCCGCGGCACCCGCCCTGCGTGCATATCGCGAGGCATTCCGGCCGAGGGGCTTCGGACTGGACGAACCGCGGGCGATCCTGTCGGTCAATGCGACCGTTGGCGAGGACGCGGCGGACGGTCAGCGCCTGGCCGGCGGGCCCAAGGGCTACTACGCGCGACTGCAAACGGCGGGCCGGGCGGCCGGATCCGTCATGGTGCCGACTCCGGACGAGGCCAGGGCCGAGCTGAGCGCGGACCAGGCCGCCGAGCCCACCGGGATCGTCGACGGCCGGTGGCCGCGCTTCGTCGCCGGATCGCCGTCCCAGGTGGGCGCGACGCTGGAGAGGATGGTCGAGGAATCCGGTGCCGACGAGGTGATGGTCCAGGACCTCATCGCCGACCCCGCCACCCGCCGCCGCTCCCACGAACTGTTGGCGGGCGAGATGGGGCCGTCTGTTTCAGATTCCACTGTTTGAACAGTGGAATCTGAAACAGACAGCCCGATGATCGTCGGTCGTGATTCTGCCCTTTAAGGCTCAGATCCGTTATTTGAAGCCGGGAGCCGGGCCCAGTTCGGCGCACAACTGCGACAGTTTCGCATAGGCGCGCTCGCGGTAGGCCAGCAGCTCGGCCGTCTGCGATTCGTCCAGATCCAGCAGTCCATGACCGGTCTTGAGGCCCAGATCGCCCGATTCCATGGCCGCCCGTACCGGAGCCGGCATGGCGAAGCGCTCGCCGCATTCGGCCTCGAGGGTTTCATAGGAGCCGGCGTAGACGTCCAGACCGGCCATGTCCCCGATGGCGAAGGGGCCGAAGAACGGCAGTCGGAACCCGAAGCAGGAGCGCGCCACCGCGTCGATCTCCTGCGGTGTGGCGAGTTCCTCGTCCACCATGCGCGAGGCCTCGGCGTAGAGCGCGAACTGCAGCCGGTTGGACACGAACCCGGCTGCATCGGTCACCCGGGTCGCGGTCTTGCCCAGGGAGGTGATGAGTTCGCAAGCGCAGCGGACGACTTCGGCCGAGGTCTGGGGCCCGGGGATGATCTCGACCCCGGGTACGAACGGGGCCGGGTTCATCCAGTGCACGCCCAGGAACCGCTGCGGTCCGGTCACGAACTCGCTGAGCTCGCGGATCGGGATGCTGGAGGTATTGGACCCGATGACCGCGTCCGCCGGAGCATGCTGGGAGATCAGTTCGAGCGTGGCCCGTTTGATCTCCGGATCCTCCGGGACCGCCTCGGCGATGTAGGCGGCCTGCGCCACGGCCTCCTCGCGGGAGGCCGCAGCGATCAGGTTGGCCTGCAGCAGCTGCTCGGCCTCGGCGGGAAAGAGCCCCTCCGCCGCGTACTGGGCGCCCTGGGCGATCAGCCGTTCGCGGGCGGCTATCGTCCGGGCGGCATCGACGTCGGCCAACTGCACGGTGTGTCCGTGCAGTGCCAGGATCTGCGCTATCCCGCCGCCCATATAGCCGGTCCCGACCACCGCACACATCAGGGACGTGCCGGCGTGAAGAGCCTCATCGATCTTCGCAACGCTCATTTTCTTCCTTCCGAATGCGGGTCCTCACCGCATGCGAGGACCCGGAGAACCGAGTCCGACCGCCGGCTCAGCGGATCGTGTATCCGCCGTCGGCCACCAGAGTGGTGCCGGTGACCAGGGACGCGGCGTCGCTGAGCAGGTAGAGGGTCGGACCCGCCACCTCGCAGGCCTCACCGAAGCGGCCCAGCGGAATCCGGGACCGGAGCTCATCCGCCCAGGCCCCGCGCTCCAGCGTGCTGGCCGTCAACGCAGTCTTCACGAAGGTCGGAGCCACCGCATTCACGCGGATACCGTACTGGGCCCACTCCAGGGCCAACTGCTTGGTCAGGTGGATCAGCGCTGCCTTGGACGAGCCGTACGCGGCGCGCTCCTCGATCGCGACGATGCCCGCCTGCGATGCCATATTCACGATCGCACCGGGTGTCTTCGTGCCCACCCACCTGCGTGCGAAGGCCTGGCTGATCAGGAAGGTGCCCTTGACGTTGATGTCGAAGACCGTGTCCCAGTCGTCCTCGGTGATCTCCAGCGCGGGTTTGGGAACGTTGACGCCTGCGTTATTGACCAGCAGGTCGATTCCACCGGTCACCGCATCGACGGCATCCGTGAACGAGGCGACGTCCTGTGGCCGGGACAGGTCCAGGCCGGGGATCGGCTCGGTGCCGTAGCGGGCGCAGATCTGCGCGGTCGTCTCGGCACTGCGGCTGGTGCCCCAGACCTGGGCGCCGGCGGCGTGCAGGGCGTCGGCGACGGCCTTGCCCAGGCCGTCGGCCGCTCCCGTAATCAGGGCTTTCTTCCCATCGAAGCCGGTGAAGGGTGGAAGTGTCATGCGCCCAGCTCCTGATGGATCCAGTCGAATTCGGTTCCACGGTACTTCGCGACGCGCACATCGCCGGAACGGGCATGGCCTTCGAAGCGCTCGACACGACCGGCCCGGCCCAGGACCTCGCCGAAGAAGGCGCTGGATTCCTTGTTCGTGACCTCCTGGTAGGTCACGGTCTTGAGGAACTTGCCGACCCACAGGCCACCGGTGTAGCGGGAGGCTCCACGGGTGGGCAGGACGTGGTTGGTGCCGATGACTTTGTCGCCGTAGGACACGCAGGTCCCCTCGCCCAGGAAGATCGCACCGTAGTTGTGCATCTTCTCCAGGGCCTCACGCGGTTCCTGCGTGAGGATCTGCACGTGCTCGTAGGCGTAGGCGTCGGCCAGCGCATAGGCGTCGTCGAGGTTCTCGACGACCAGCACCGCGCCCCAGTCCTGCCAGGACTTGCCGGCGAAGTCCGCGGTGGGCAGCTCCGGCAGCAGTTCGTCGATGTGCTGCATGGTCTTGCGACCGACCTCTTCGCTGGTCGTGATGAGTACGGCGGGGGAATCGGGGCCGTGCTCGGCCTGGGACAGCAGGTCGACCGCGGTGATGTACGGATCGGCGTGTTCGTCGGCGACGATGAGGACCTCGGTGGGGCCGGCGAACAGGTCGATGCCGACCTCGCCGTAAAGCTGGCGCTTGGCCTCTGCGACGAAGGCGTTGCCGGGGCCTGCCAACATATTGACCGGGTCAATGGTCTCCGTACCCACGGCCATGGCGGCGATCGCCTGGATGCCGCCCAACAGGTAGATCTCGTCAGCGCCGGCCAGCCGCATGGCGGCAATCGTTGCGTCGGGGATCTCGCCCTTGATCAGCGGGGTGCAGGCCGCAACACGGGGGACACCCGCGACCTTGGCCGTCAGAATGGTCATGTGGGCGCTGGCCAGCAGCGGGTACTTGCCGCCGGGGATGTAGGCGCCGACGGCCTGGATCGGAATGTTCTTCTGGCCCAGGTGGACTCCGTCCATCGTCTCGATTTCGAAGTCCTGCAGGGATTCGAGCTGGCGCTGGGCCATGGTGCGGACCTGGTCCTGGACGAACACGATGTCGTCGATGACCTGCTGGGGCACCCGTGCCATGATCTCGTCGAGCTGTTCCTCGCCGAGGAGGAAAGTGCCGGGTGCGTACTTGTCGAACTTCTCCGAGTACTCGCGGACCGCCTGATCGCCGCGCGTGCGGATATCGGCGATGACGTCCTTGACCGTGTCCTGTACCTGCTGGGTGCTGCCGCGCTGCACGAAGCTCTGCGCAGGTTCCTTCAGCGCCTGGAACTTCACGGCGGTGGTGATGCCGAGGTTGGTGGTGGCCGTGGTGTCCGAGTCGTTTGTCATCGCTGATCCTTCGCATCGACGTTGATGATGTCTGGCCGCAACTGTATACGTATGCATTCATTAATTTCAAGCCCTTGACCGATTGATCTGGTTACGTATACATTTGCCGGAGCTTCAGTTCCCTGGTGAACCGAGCCACGATCGGGTATGACAAAGGAGTCCCTATGACGACAACTGCGCAGACTGCGGGCGCATCAACCGCGGGAATTACCCCACAGATGAGGCGCCGGGCTCTGGCCTCGTCAGTCCTGGGTACATGTATCGAGTGGTACGACTTCTACGTCTACGGCGTGGCCGCCGCCATTGTGATCAACCACCAGTTCTTCCCTCAGTTCTCCGAGTTCGCCGGCGTTCTGCTGGCCTTCAGCACCTATGCCGTCGGCTTCATGGCACGGCCCTTGGGCGGATTCATCTTCGCCCACTTCGGTGACCGACTGGGCCGGAAGAAGATGCTCATGATCACCCTGGGGCTGATGGGTGGTGGCACTTTCCTCATCGGCTGTCTGCCCAATTTCGATGCGATCGGCATCTGGGCGCCCATCCTCCTGCTCCTCTTGCGGGTGATTCAGGGCATGGGCATCGGCGGCGAGTGGGGCGGTGCGGCCCTGATGGCCACCGAATACGCGCCGGAGGCCAAGCGTGGCATGCTGGGTTCGATGCCGCAGATCGGTGTGCCGGCTGGCACACTGCTTGCCAACGGAGCGTTCTTTATCATGGCTCTGATCATCCCCGGGACCGAGGCCTTCCAGGCTTGGGGCTGGCGGATTCCGTTCCTGCTGTCGATCATCCTGGTGGCACTGTCGTTCTACATCCGGATGAAAGTCGACGAGTCCCCGGCGTTCAAGGAGGTCCAGGCCAGCGGGGACGTCGCCAAGATGCCGGTGGTCGACGTTATCAAGCGCAAGCCGCTGACGATCGTCAAAGTCATCATGATGCGTTTCGCGGAGAATGCGAACTACTACATCTACACGACCTTCCTGCTGGCATACGGCAAGCAGATCCTGATCGACCAGGACACGATCATGCTGGCCACGATGATCATGGCGGGCCTGGGCCTGTTTACCATTCCGTTCTGGGGCTGGGTGTCGGACCACTGGGGTCGGAAGTACACGGTCATGGCCGGTGCCATCACCATGATCATCACCGCGTTCCCCTTCTTCTGGGGTGTGCAGACCGGCGACTTCTTCATGATCCTGCTGTCCCTGGTGCTCACCTGCAATGTCGGTCGTGACCTGTGCTATTCGGTGGAGCCGGCCTATTACACGGAGCTCTTCGAACCGAAGCTGCGCTACTCCGGAGCATCCGTGGGCCCGCAGATCGCCTCGGTGTTCGCCGGCGGCTTCGCCCCGTTGATCGCCACCGCGCTGATCGGCGAGCACTTCGACCGGTACTGGCTGGTGGCCATCTACATCATCTTCGGTGGGGTGATTTCCCTCGTCGGAGCTCTGTGGACTCCGGAAACCGCACCTCTGGTACGCAAGCGGCGCGGGCAGACGGCCGAATACGACGCGACGGTGGGCAGATGACCGTCCTGTAAGTCGGCGCGGCGTTGGTAGTCTGACGCTGTACGACTGGGGCCGAAGGCGGAACCGCCTTCGGCCCCAGTGCATTTCGAGTGGATTTCGGCGCTCTGTTCCGCGTTCGACGAGGGCAGTCCTGCCCGGATGGTAACCATGAAGAGGAGAGACGGCACCGATGGTGACAAGTCGCGATGTAGCCCGGTTGGCTGGTGTGTCGCAGGCGACCGTGTCCCGAATGTTGACGAAGCCAGATCTGGTCGCCGCTACCACGCGAGCCAGGGTGTCCGCCGCGATGGAGGAACTTGGTTACGTCCCCCATGCCGGGGCACAGGCCATGCGAACCCAGCGGACGAACACGATCGGAGTCGTCGTCAGCGATTTGGCCAATCCGTTCTACAGCGAACTGCTCGACGAAATGACGGGCGCTCTGGTCAGCGCCGGTCAGCGCGTGCTGTTGTGGAACACCGATCACGGATACCACGACAATGCCATTCAGGCCCTGCGGGAACGCGCGGTCGACGGCGTCATCTTCACCTCGGTCACCAGCGGGTCAGTCGAATTCGCGGCGGCACATGCGGGCGGATTTCCCATCGTCCTGGTCAACCGGGTGATCGAGGACTATGACGGTGACCTGGTCATCAGCGACAACGAGCAGGGCGGGGCGTTGGTTGCGGACTATCTGGTGGAACACGGGCGGACTGATGTCGCAGTGATTACCGGGACTGATTCGGCTGCCACGGCCCGGGTCCGGGAGGCCAGCTTCAACGCGCGGATGGCGGAGCTGGGTTACCCGGTGCCCGAATACCGGCGCCTCAACGCCAAGTTCGACCATGACCTCGCACAGGTCAAGAGCGAGCGTCTGCTGGGGCAGGCGAACCGTCCCCAGGCGATCTTCTGCTGCAATGACCTGATGGGATTCGGGGCGCTGGACGCACTGCGCGGTCAGGGGTTGGATGCAGCGGACTGCTGGGTCATCGGATACGACGATGTGGAGATGTCGGCCTGGCCGTCGTTTGGTCTGACGACCGTGCGGCAGCCCTCGCGGAAGATGGCGCAGGAGGGCGTGGCGATGCTGCTGCGCAGGATCGCGACACCGGACATGGACGTGCAGCGCGAGGTCTATCGCAGCGAGTTACTGGTGCGCGGTTCCACGGAATTCACCCAGGCATATGATGTGAATCACGCATAAGGCGATGATGAGGACTGGGGAACCCGATGAGTGATTCGTTCGATGAACAGCCGGCCGGTCGCGAACCGTGGCAGTGGGATGAGCCGGTGTGGAGGGCCGAGGTCGACCGGGTCAGGGCCGGGCGTGCACTGGTCGATCCCGATCCTGCCCAGCGCTGGCCCGGCGGGGCGAAGTGCGCCGTGATGATCACCTACGATGCCGATCACGAGACGCCGTTCCTGCGGGACAGGCAGACCACCCCCGGTTCGTTGTCGGTGGGCGAATACGGCAGTCGGGTGGCGGTTCCCCGGGTCTTGCGGATGCTGGAGCGCAACGGTGTGAAGGCCACGTTCTACACCCCCGGCGTATCCGCCCTGCTTCATCCGCAGGACATCGATGCCTTCGTCGCCGGTGGCCACGAGGTCGGGGTGCACGGCTGGATCCACGAGCGCAATACAGAGCTGCCGTACGAAGCCGAACTCGATTTGATAGGCAGGGCGACGGACACGCTGGAGCGACTCAGTGGCACCAGGCCCGTGGGGATTCGGACACCGTCCTGGGACTTCTCGCATTCGACCCTGCAGGTCATCCGGGAGATGGGCTTCGTCTACGACGCATCGCTGATGGCCGATGAGGAACCCTACGAGATCCTGGCCGATGGGACTCCCACCGGGATCGTCGAGATCCCCTGTGAATGGATTCGCGATGACGCTCCGTACTTTTCCATGAACCGGTTCGGCGGGATCCGCCCGCACACGCCGCCGCGCGATGTCGAACAGATATGGAAGGACGAATTCGACATGGCCTATGCGGAGGGCGGAGTCTTCGAACTGACCCTGCACCCGCACATCAGCGGGCACCGGTCACGGATCTCAGCAGTGGAACGCGTTATCCAGCATGCCCTGGGCAAGGAAGACGTCTGGGTCGGCACCCATGCCGAGCTCGCCGACTTCCTGCGCGGGAAGTTCGAGATGGGGTAGCGCCGGCGCCGGTGGCTGGGGCGGACGACGAGCGCATCCAGACCCCGGTCAGGCCGAGGTCGGTACAGCTCGCGGAGCCGAGTTGAGGTACCACGGGTCGACTTCCGTGGTGCACACCGCATGTCCGGCAGCATCCAGCAAGCGGCCGTAGAGCTTGTACTGGCGCAGTACGATCTGCCGGTCGACGATGGAGACATGGGGGAACCGGCTGGTCAGCCGCTGGGCGAATGAATAGAGGTCTTTCGCCGAATGCAGCGCGACTGTCATCATGAAGTTGGTCCGTCCCGCGATGGCAGCGCAGGACCTGGTCTCTGGCAATCCGACCATTGTCCTCCCGACCTGTTCGACCCCAGTTTCTGGAACGTTCATCCACAGGATCGCGCCAGAGTGCCAACCGGCGCTTCCCCTCGCCAGATCACAGCGGAACTCCATATCGCCGGCGTTGACCAACTGATTGATTCGGCGTTGAGTGCTGCGCTGGCTGATTTCCAGGTTTGCACTGAGCGTCTTCGTCTCAGTCCGAGTGTCCCGTGCCAGTAGCGAGAACAGAGTTCTATCGGCCTTGTCGAAGTCATGGGTGACGCCACTGCGCTTGGGCTCGGGGCCGACGCGCTCTGACGTACGCCGGTCGAGGATCTTCAGCCGCCAGTACCGTGAGGAGTCGAAGATCCTCGTGGCGATGCTGGTTCGAACTCTTCGGATGCCACCGACGGTGGGGAGGACGGAGACAATCCAGTCGGACATGAGTTCTTCGCTGGGTGCGAAGACTGAACACCATAGTGTCAGTTCGCCACTGAGGTGTTGCACCGTGGCTATATGCGGCTGGGCGTAGAGCCATTCGAGCACTTCGCCCCACCGGTCGACTTCACAGTCGATCTCCAAATAGGTGAGAGTGAGGCGGTCCATCTGACGGGGCCCTGGCATGACAGTCGTCCAGGCGACGCCCGAACCAGCCAGCCGCCTCCACCTACGCGCGGCTGTTGTGGCATCGGTGCCAATGACTGAAGCCAGATCCGCCCAGCTGATCCGGGGGTTGATCTGCATAGCATCGATAAGGGCGAGGTCCTCTTCCGACAGCAGAGTGTGTGAGTCGACGGCGGTATCCTGCAAAATTAGCTCCTCTATGTCCGAATACTGCAAATATGGAATGTGATCTGCAACCACCTTAAATCATGTGACTATGGTCATATCAGATACATCACAGGGCAATCGGCGGGAAGCCTCAGGTTTGCGATTGGCTGCTACCGGTGACAGCTTTGTGACCCGCCGCATCAGCCCTCGGCATCTCGGACTCCGAACCATCGCAGAATCGCTGGCTGATTGCGAAGTCAGATTCACGAACTTCGAAATCACTGCACACGACGACCGGGGCTATCCAGCAGCAGTAAGCGGCGGCACCTGGGCTATCGCCGATCCCCGAGTGATAACCGACCTCACCGAACTGGGCTTCAACATGATGTCCACGGCCAACAACCATGCGATGGACTATTCGAGTGACGGTCTACTGGCTACTGCTGAGAACCTTGAACAGGCAGGCGTGACATTCGCCGGCACCGGTAAGGATCTGGCTGCAGCGTCGGCCCCTTCTTACTTGGAGACCGCCGAACACCGGGTAGCACTCATTGCCGTGACATCTACCTTCGACAAGTCCTGGGTCGCCGGTGACCAGCGCAGAGATATGCGGGGACGGCCTGGGGTCAACGCGCTCGGCCATCAGGCTCGATACTCAGTCAGTGCAGAACAGCTGGGGCAACTGCGTGACATTTCCAAGACGACCGGCATCAATGCTGAATGGGACCAGTCGGTCGCTGCGGGTTATAAGCAACCCTGGGATGAATCGCAGGGGTTGTATTTCGGCGGCCACGTCTTCACGTGCGATAAAGGTCCCACGACCACGGCGAACCATGCAGACCTGGTGCGGTTGATTCAGGCGATCCGGCGTGCAAGGAACGAAGCCGACTACGTCGTCGTGAGCCTGCACGCCCACGAGATGAATGGCATAGATATTGAACGGCCGGCAGAGTTCGTCGAAGAATTCTGTCGATCCGCAATCGATGCCGGGGCCGACGCGATCATCGGTCATGGTCCCCATCTGGTGCGTGGAATCGAGATCTACAAAGGCTGCCCGATCTTCTACAGCCTGGGGAACTTCATCTTCGAGAACGAGACGGTGAAGCAGCTCCCCGCGGACTTCTACGAGGCGTACGGGCTCGATGGTCAAGCTGATGTCAGCCAGGCACTTGCCACACGCAGTGGAGACTGGACACGTGGTTATGCGGTGGACCCGGCGATCTGGTCGGCGGTAGTGGCGCGGTGGGAAGTGACCGAGGACGGTCTTGATATCGTGCTGGATCCGATCGACCTGGGCTGGGGCGAACCCCATTACCGGCGGGGCCTGCCGCAGCCCGCAAACAACACCGAAGTGCTGGAACGGCTGCAACGATTGTCCGCTGTGTACGGCACGGAGATCTCGATTGAAAACGGGCTCGGACGTATACGTATTGAAAAACCATCCATGGAGGCCTCAGATGCCGCCTCCTGAGTATGCGATTGGACTCGCGATTCCCACCTCCAGGATGAAGGAAGGATGAAAATGAAACGTCGATCATTCGTCTCGGGTATCGTCGCCGTATTGCTTGTGATTGGTGTATCCGGATGTGCGACCAGCACGTCAAGTAGTTCACACAGTGACCGGCTGGACATTGCCATAAGCTCACAGCCAACAAACTTGGATGAGCAGACTCTGACTGGTTCTCCAACCAAGATAACCATGCGAAACGTCTATGAGACTCTTGTCACGACAGATAACGACAATCAAGTCCGGCCGGTTCTTGCGAAGAGTTGGACTGTCAGTAAAGACAGGAAGACGTACACGTTCAAGCTGCGCCAGGGTGTAAAATTTCATACTGGTCAGGAAATGACATCCGGAGATGTCGTGGCTTCGATGAATAGATGGATCGGCCTGTACAAGGTTGCTCAGGTGTCCATGGGCGAAGATGCGCACTTCGTTGCAGACGGAAAATACGGCGCCAAGCTGATCCTGTCAACACCATCGATTGGTGTGATGGGTCTGCTCGCTACGCACAAGCAGTTTCCCTCGATCATGCCGGAGGATATTGTCAAGGATGCAAAGCCAACCGGTGTCACCGAGTTCATCGGGACTGGCCCGTACAAATATGTTGAATGGAAAAAGGATCAATATATCCATTTAACTCGTTTCGATGATTATTCGAGTCCGGACGGCGAGCCGTCTGGACTCTCGGGGAAGCGCAATGCGGAGGTCAAGGACCTCTACTTCGATATAGTTACGGATGCGGCCACGCAGCTTGCCGGGCTCCAGACTGGCAAATTCGATATTGCACCGGAAGTTACTCCCGATGCCTATGAGTGGCTCAAAAATGCGCCGGAATTCAAGGTCTCAAGTTATACGATCGGTGACCTTGTATTCGCGTTCAACTTCAAGAGCCCTCTGATGGGGAATGAGAAAATTCGGAAGGCTGTGCAGATTGCTACAAGTTCTTCGGATATTATGGACGTAGCCTTTGGCAGTCCGGATCTGTATAAGCTAAAGCCTGGTTACATGGGGACTGAGCAGCCAGCTTGGAAGACTACTGCCGGTTCTGATACATATGATCAGGGAAACGCTGCCGAGGCGAAGAAATTACTGGCTGAGTCCGGATATAAAGGTCAGCCGGTTAGGCTCCTAACGACAAAGGAGAATCTCTATCAATATAAAGGTTCCGTGGTTCTGCAGGAGCAGTTGAAGCAGATTGGAATGAATGTAGACCTGCGGTCTGTGGAGTGGGCTACATATGGCGCTTTGTCTAAAGATGAGAAGTCCTTCGATATAGTGTCTGCTGGAATTACGAGCGTCTCGGATCCTACGCAGCTTTCATATCTTGGTACTGACTGGACTTTCGGCGAATCCCCTCGAGTTTTGGATAACTTGCAGAAGATAAAGGCTGCCGACAGTCAAGAGGAGGCCACGAAAATCTGGAGTGAGACTCAGGAGTATCTTCGCGAGGAGTACATTCCAGTGATCATGGCCGGCGAGTTCCGGCAAGTGGCGGCCACTCGCAGCAACGTCGAAGGGTATACCTCGCAGTATGGCCCTATTGTCTGGAATACCAAGGTTACGGGGTGAGGTACATGCAAACGAGTAGATTTCAACATGACCGTAACGTGAGGTGTGGGCTGAAATGATCTCATTTATCCTACGGCGCATCCTGTCGCTGATTCCGGTTCTGATTACGGTGTTCGTGGTGGTATTTCTCATCCTGCACCTTGCCCCAGGCTCGCCGGCTTCGGTTATCCTGGGTGAAGAGGCGACCGCGGAGGAGATTGCAAAACTCAATGCGGAAATGGGACTCGACCGGCCACTGCTGGTTCAGTTCCTGGCCTGGAGCGGCAACGCGCTGACCGGCGACCTGGGGGACTCGTTCTTTCTGGGAATGCCTGTGACCCAGGCGATTACCGAACACGTCGCCCCAACATTCAGCTTGGCCATCATCGCCGAGATCTTGGCGATCGTCATCGCCATTCCGCTGGGCGTGCTTTCGGCCCGGCGTAAGGGGTCGCACACGGACCGTGCGATTCTGACGGGGTCGCTTTTCGGAATATCGATCCCCAGCTTCCTGTTGGCGCTTTTCCTCCTGTTGATCTTCGGCGTCTGGCTTCGCTGGTTCCCAGTGGGTGGCTATGAGCCGATGTCTGCGGGGTTCGGCACCTGGCTGTCGTATCTGATCCTGCCGGCAGTAGCCCTTGCGGCGATGCAAGCGGCGTTGATTACCCGAATGAGTCGTTCATCGATGATCGACGTGCTGCAAATGGAGTACATCGCCCTGGCCCGAGCAAAGGGTCTCAGGGAAGGGACCGTGCTGTTCAAGCACGCTTTGCGCAATGGATTCCTTCCGGTTCTGACGATCTTGGGTCAGGGACTCGGCAGCCTGATCACCGGTGCGGTCGTATCGGAGACTATCTTCACGATTCCGGGTATCGGAACCCTGGTGGTGAACTCTGTGATGCATCGAGATTTCTCCGTGGTACAGGGCGTTGTCCTGTTCACGACGGTGGTGTTCGTACTGGTCAATTTGGTCGTCGACATTTTGTATGGCGTCTTCGACCCTCGTGTCGGCGTCACGGCGAAGAAATAAGGAGGGACGACAATGATGAATACTCCAATCCAAGCTGACCAAGTCGAACGTCGTGGACGTGAACTGGTCAAACAACGGCACCAGCGGACTTGGTGCCGCCTCAAGGAAAACCAGATGTTGATGATCGGTGCAGTGGTCATGGTGATCCTCATCGTCGTGGCCACTGTCGGGCCCTGGTTTTCGCCGTATAACCAGTTCCAAATGGTCATTGACGACAAGCTGACCGGTCCCAGTGTGCATCACTGGTTGGGCACGGACGACTTCGGCCGTGATCTGGCGACGCGCCTACTGTTCGGCCTGCGGACTTCGCTGGGCATCGGTATCGCTGTCACTGTACTGACCGCCGTACTCGGCGGTGCGATCGGCCTGATATCTGCTTACTTCAAGAGTGTCGACGGTGTGCTCATGCGCATCATGGACGGCTTCATGGCCTTCCCCAGCATCCTGCTGGCGATCTGCCTGATGGCCGCCTTCGGCGCCAAGATTAGTAATGTGATCATCGCACTGACCGTGGTTTTCACACCGCAGATGGCCCGAGTCGTGCGTTCCAGTGCTGTGAGCGTCAAAGAAGAGATGTTCATCGATGCGATGCAGTCACAGGGAGCCTCAGCTCTCCGGATCATCCTCAAACACATGCTTCCCAACATCGTGTCACCGATCGTGGTACAGGCGACCTTCATCTTCGCTGATGCGATCATCACCGAGGCTTCACTGAGCTTCTTGGGCGCAGGTGTCCCGCCACCAGGCGCCTCGCTGGGCAGCATCCTGCAGGATGGCAAGGCCCTGATCTTCTCATCGTGGTGGATCGTCGTCTTCGCCGGCATCCTGACCATCCTGTGCGTGTTCGGATTGAACTTCCTCGGGGACGGGCTGCGTGACCACTTCGATCCACGAAGCGGTAAGCGGCGGAAAGTCAGCGGCGTAGCCAAAGGACAGATTCTGCGTCTGGTAGGTGGTCGCTCCGCCGCGGGGATGGCCGTTTCGACTCGCGTTACCGAGGAGCCGCACCCTGGCCCTGACGCGGTCGCAACAGCAGCTTCGGATCCTGCCGTGCAAGCGCCTGTGCAGAAAGGTACGAACCGTGACGTCTAATGTGTTGGAAGTAGAAGGATTGTCGACGTGGTTTGCTACGGAGAACGGCGATAAGTGCGTGGTCGAGGACGTCACCTTCAGCATTGGCGAGGGTGAGGTATTCGGACTGGTGGGCGAATCCGGCTCCGGTAAATCCGTGACCTCTCGATCGATCATTCGACTGCTAGCGGAGGATGGTTCCACTGCCTACTCTGGTTCAATCAGGTTTGCAGGACGAGACTTGCTGCGTTTGTCGGATCGGCAGATGCGCTCTGTGCGCGGCAACGACATAGCTATGGTCTTCCAAGACCCGATGAGCGCGCTGAACCCCGTCTATCCGATCGGGGAACAGGTAATGGAAGCAGTGCGCTCCCACCAGCGCGTGACCAAGGCGGAAGCGAAGTGGAGAGCCATCGATGCCCTGCAGGCTGTAGGTTATCCGGAGCCGGAGGACGGATTCAGCAACTACCCGCACCAGTTGTCCGGCGGTATGCGTCAGCGCGTGGTCATCGCGATTGCGGTGGCGTGTGGGCCCAAGCTGCTCATTGCCGATGAGCCGACAACTGCGCTGGATGTGACGACGCAGAAACAAATCATCGACCTACTTCTGGGGCTGTCCCGGGACCGTGGCATGGCGGTGTTGTTCATCTCCCACGATCTGAACTTGGTCGCGGATATCAGTGACCGCGTGGCGGTCATGTACCACGGCCGGATTGTAGAACAGGGGACGGTGGCCGAGATATTCGATCATCCCGAGCGGGCTTACACACAGGGTCTCATCGCCTGTATTCCACCGTTGCACGGTGCTTTGCCGCAGAAACTGGAGACGATTCCGGCGAACCTCGACGAATACGGTGATCGAGTCACTATGAAGGACGATCCGAAGGAGGTTTCCGATGGCGCGCTCTGAAAAGGTTAAGGACATGACTGGTGAAATGGTTGGAGGGGGCGCGACCGACCCCAGACCATTGTTGCAAGTTTCCAACTTGAAGAAGGACTTCAAAGTGACTCGGCGGGCAGGGGCACTGGCCCGGCGGGAGACCGTTCACGCAGTGGGCGGAGTATCTGTCGAAGTCTTCCGCGGCCGTTCCCTGGGCATCGTCGGCGAATCAGGAAGCGGCAAGTCGACCTTGGCCCGCTGCATCCTGCGCCTTGAAGAGCCGACCTCTGGCACTGTGCATTTCGACGGGGAGGAAGTCTCCGCAATGAACAATGTAGATCTCAAAGCATTCCGTCGACGGGTGCAGATGGTGTATCAGGATCCATATTCTTCGTTGAACCCCCGGCAGACCATCGGGGATGCGGTGTCCGAACCATTGTCGGTGCATAACATTGGTGATCCGTCCGGCCGCCAGGACCTGATGCTGGCGATGCTGGAACGGATGGGTTTGCCCGCTGAGTTCGCATTCCGCTATCCGCATGAGCTCTCAGGCGGTCAGCGACAGCGTGTGGGCATAGCGCGGGCGCTTATCAGCGATCCGGAAATGTTGGTCTGCGATGAGGCCGTGTCCGCACTCGATGTGTCGGTACAGGCACAGATTCTCAATCTCCTCAAGGATCTGCAGGTTGCTGAGGACTTGACCTATTTATTCATCACCCATGACATTGGCGTGGTCCGATTCATTGCTGATGACGTCATCGTGATGCACAAGGGCCAGGTCGTTGAACAGGGCGCAGTGGGCGATGTGATCGACAATCCACAACACGAGTACACGAAGAAGCTGATCTCTGCCATCCCTACTGGCAGCGAGCGGAGGAGGAGTGCAGCATGATGGAGGAGCAGACTTCCGTGGGTTCCGGGGACGATGCCCTGCGAGTCCTCCTTGACGCCTGGTGCGCCGAGGCCGAGCTACCCGGCATCACGGTGGGTGTCCGCCGTCCCGACGGCAGCGTGTTCTCGTATCAGCAGGGCAAACGCGGCGACGAGCCCGTGCTGCCCGTCACGGACAACACGCTGTTCGGGGTTGCCTCGGTGACCAAGTCGTTCACTACCCTTGCCACGGTGCTCTTGGACCAGGCCGGTCGACTGTCCCTTGACGACCCTGTGTCTCGCTGGATTCCGGCCCTGCGGCTGCCCGGCGGAGCCGAGTCCGAGGTGCGGATCCGGCACCTGGCCAGCCACACCTCTGGCCTGCCGGGGCTGCCGTATATCCACGGTGCGCGAACGCCGGGAATTCTGGCCGATCCGGACCATGACAGGCTGCGCGACCGCGCGCCCATCGCCAGTGACTGGGCTTGGATCCGTACCACCAATGATCTGGTTGCCGCGCTGAGCCGCTGCGAATACGAGCTGCTCGGCGCGCCCGGCGCAGTCTTCAACTACTCGAATGAGGGCTTCGGACTGCTGCAGGCCGTGATCGAGGCCGCCGTGGGGATGCCGTACATCGACTATCTGAGCGGTGCGATCTTCGCACCCCTGGGCATTGAGCGCTTCGGCTTCACAGCGGCGGACTTGGTGGCCAAGGGCGATATCGCGCAGTTGTTCGCGCCCATGCGCGAAGCGGTGGAGGCCTATTCGCCGTCACCGGCGTGGTGGGACGTGGGCGATATCTACTCGAATGGATCGCTCAAGATCTCCAGCGCCGCGCTCCTGCGGGTGCTGGAGGCGCTGTGCGGGTTCGACGAGTCTGCTGACAGCGGCACCGGCATGGAGCCTGGCTCGGCGGAGACTGGGCGGATCGGCTCGCCCTTTGACACCCGGATCCGGGAACTGCTGACCGAGGTTCAGGCCGTCCTGCCAGACGGTGGATTCTATGCCCTGGGCACTGAAGTAGGGGAGGCGTCCGGACAGAAATGGTTCGGTCATGGCGGTTCGATCAAAGGAGTGTCAACGAATTATCGCTGTTACCCGGAGACCGGATGGGTCTTGGTGTGTCTGATCAACGCATCGGGTGCGCCCGCAGCGGGGCTGACCGATCGCCTGGCCAACTACTTGCTGGGCAAAGAAGAAGCCGGCTCTCGTGATTTCGCCTCTTCGGATACGGGCGGACACACTGTGGATCTGGACCTGCTTCAAGGCCACTACGAATCGGGCGAGCTCAACGAGTTCGATGTCGGCGTCGATGAAGGCGTACTCGTTGTGAGGGCCAACGGTTCACCAACGCCTCTTGAACTGACGCCAGTCGAATCGTCGCACGTTCGTAACGCGGCATTCGTCTCGCCGGCCGGTGCTTCGTTCGTCTTCGAATGCGATGCGACCGACCAAGCGGTCTCGCTGTTCACCTCGAAGCGAGTCCATCCGCGCACGGACTGAGGAGTCGGAGAACGAGGAAGGGCCCTGCCCGTGACATGTAGTCACGGGCAGGGCCCTTCTTTTGCTTGCGGACTTACTCTGCCGATCTCATTCGGGCGAACAGTTCGGGACCCATGGTCACGGTACCTGTCTCCAACTCGCCGATGATAGTGAGCATTTCGCACAGCAGCGGCACCCCGATGCCGAACTTCTTTGCTGTCTCAAGCACTGGTACATAGTGTGCAGGTACCTCGGTAGGGCGTTTACGCACATTGATGTCGCGCCAGATCCCGGACCGTGTTTTCGTCTGACCAGCCAGCCAACTTACTAGGTCGGAGAAGGCCTTATTCACCGCGTCCTCGCTAGCAGTTGCCCTGAAATCATCGGGCGCGAAGGCATCGAATCCTTCGAGCTCAATGTTCAGGGAATCAGACACGGCGAAGGATTCCCTGGCCAGTTCGAGCATGACATCGCGATTGTCGTCGATAACTTGAGCCATATCGTCATCGATGAACGCGGATGCGGTCAGCATCGCGCCGAACGCGATCTTTGACCAGAGGAAGCCGTCGACGTTCTCACTGAGGATCGGTGTGCCCCAGTGGTGTAGATCAGTGGCAAGGCGTTCCAGCCGACTGCTGAGGCCACCCGCATATTCGCCTAGCGCTATCGTGCCGAAGCCACCGTCTTTGACCACACCGGGGGCGATGACATCGGCAAAGAGATCGACGAAGGCCTTGACCGTGCGCTGTGGCCCCACGAAGTCCGCGATCAGGTCCTCGTTCAAGCCATTCTGCAGGGAGGCCACATAGCCGTCGGAGCGCAGCCGCGGCGCGATCCACTTCATCGCCGGGCGGGTCGCCTGGGACTTCACCGCCAGGATCACCGGGCCCAGGTCACCTGGTGCGTCGTCGAGGGTGAATGCCGGGATGTCGATAACCAGGCGTTCGTCGGGGCTCTCGATGATGATGCCTTTGGCCCGGATCGCCTCGACGTGTTGTGCATCGGCATCGACGATCTGTACAGTCGCACCTCCAATACTCAGGTGCGCGGCCAGTGTTCCGCCTATAGCTCCGGCGCCAACAACTGTATAGGTGGCATCGGTGCTCATTCTGCTTTTCCTTCCTGTTGTTTGGCAGCCGCTCCATCGTGGGCATCGGAGACCTCGGTGCGGGGCTTGGCCCAGTGCACGGGCAGGTTCATCGCTCCGGTACTGGATCCACCGTCGACCCGCAGCACCTCACCGGTGACCCACTCAGCAGCTGGCGACGCCATCCATAGCACAGCTCGGGCGATATCGTCAGGCCGGCCCTTGCGTCCCAACGGAGTTTCCGAGACCTTGGAGATGTAGTCCGCACTCGACAGGTTGAGAGTGCTGTCGACCACGACAAAGCCCGGCGCCACCGCATTGACACGTATCCCTTGGGGCCCTAGTTCAAGCGCCGATGCTCGTGTCACCATTTCCAGTGCAGCCTTCGAGGTCGTATAGTGCGCAGCCCCGGGGCGCGCGCGCAGAGCTGCTCCCGAAGAGATGTTGACTACACAGGGGTAGCCTGCGGGGGCTTCGATGCCGGCTGCCAGCACTTGGCGGGCGAAGGCCACGGTCAGCAGCAGTGGTGCACGCACATTGATCGCCTGCACTGCATCCCAAAGGTCGGCAGTCAGCTCCAACAGCGGAGCCGCCGGGTAGACTCCGGCCGCATTGACCAGCACGTGTGCAGCCCCCCTGGCGAAGACCCGTTCCATCATCTGCGGAATCGCAGAGGCGTCGCGCAGGTCCGCGTCAATCGTCTCGACAGTGCCCGGGGCGTCGGCTGCTGTGTTCGGTAGGCCGGCTGCTGCCTCAGCAAGGCGATCCGCATCGAAGTCGATCAGAACGAGGTCTGCCCCCTGTTCTGCGAACTCGCGGGCGATTTCCTTGCCGATTCCGCTGGCAGCCCCGGTCACGATGACCTTGGGACGGAAGCCGGCGGCGGCCGACATTGCCGGGTTCATGTCCGTCATTGCAGTTTCTTTCCCTTCGTCTCCGGCATCGTCAGGTAAACGACCAGGCCAATGGCAGCTGCAATGGAGCAGTAAAGCCAGACGAGAGATCCGTGTCCTGCGCCGTTCATCCACGTGATGATGTAGGGAGCTGTACCACCGAAGATCGCAACCGCCAGGGCATAGGGGAATCCGATACCGGTGGCGCGGACTTCGGGTGGGAACTGTTCGGCCATGATTGCTGCACAGTTGGCCGAATAGCCCAGAAGGAGAGTGAGTCCGATGAGCTCGATGACTAAGAATCCTGCGAAACTGTTTCCCAGGAAATGAAGCATCGGGAATGAAAGTACAAGGAAACCGCCGGCGAAGATTGACATTGTAGGCTTGCGCCCGATTACGTCCGACAAGATCCCCGCAAACGGGAGCATGCAGATGAAATAGGCCAGGCCGATGAAGTTAACCGTCAAAGCCTGTCCGAGTGGCATCCCTGTAGAAACGTGAACATATGTGGGTAGGTAGGAAACCCAGAGGTAGTAGAGTAAAGTGCCTGCGATGGTGATGCCGAATACGCGGGCTACAGCACCGGGATGCTGTGTGAAGATCGCCAAGTAGGAAATCTTATGTGTCGTCTGAGCACCTTGTTGAGCCTGCTCTTTTGCCGATTCGAAGGAGTCGGTCTCCTCTACGCTGGTCCGCAGCCAGAGACCGACAAGGCCCAGGAGGCCGCCGACGGCGAAGGCGATTCGCCACCCCCAGGAGTTTAGCGATTCTGAATCCAAGGTAGATGTAATGAGTGCACCCATGCCTGCTGCAATAAGGCTACCGGCACCAACGGATACCTGTTGCCAAGAGCCGGCGAACGCACGGCGCCTCGGAGCTGCGGATTCGACCATGAACGCTGACGATGCTCCGAACTCGCCACCGGCTGAGAACCCCTGCACCATCCGAGCAATGACCAGGATGATGGGGGCGAAGATGCCGATGACTGAGAAGTCTGGCGTAATCGCGATCAGGAATGCTGCGCCCGCCATCAAGCTGATGGTCAGGGTCAGGCCTTTCTTCCGTCCATGCTTATCGGCGAAGTGGCCAAGTACGGCAGCGCCGATGGGCCGCATGATGAAGCCGACGGCGAAGACGGCTAGGGTGGATAGCAAGGCGGCTGCGGGATTATCCGATGGGAAGAAGTGCACCGCGAAGACCGAGGAGAAAGTCGTGTAGACGGCCCAGTCGACCCATTCGACGGTATTGCCGATAGCACCCGCGATCAGCGCTTTCCTACCCTTTTTGCTGAGCTTCGTGCCGTGTGGCTCGGTGGTGGCCGGAGTATCAGTCATCATCGTTTCCTTGTGTGTTCTGTAATGAAGTGATGCGGATGTCAGCTAGCGGTGCTTCCTAGGGTGAACTTGGTGTGCAGGAATTCGGCGAATTCCGCATGGGTGCCGACCCAGATGTCAGGGTGTCCCTGTGCGTACTGGATGACCCGTTCGACCATGGAGATGCGTGAGCGGTGGCCGCTGATGTGCGGGTGCAGGGTCAGTTCGAAGACCCCGCCCTCTGCATAAGCCATGTCGAATTCGTCTCTCCAGATCTGTTCGACATCGCGCGGGGCGGTGTGCGGGCGCAGGCCGCCGAACCGGTCCATCATGAAGTACGGTGCATCATCGCGGATCCATTCACACGGGATCTCGACGATGCCAGTGGGCGTGCCTGCTGCCAGAATCTCGTAGGGTTCCTCATCGGCCATGAGTGAGGCATCGTAGATGAAGCCCATCTCCCGGATAACCTGCAGGGTCGAATGCGAGAAGTCCCAGGACGGTGTCCGAATCCCCACGGGCCTGGTGCCGCTGAGTTGCTCCAGGGTGTCCGTGGCCCGTCCGATCAGGTCCAGTTCGGCTTCATAGGGCAGAAGTGTATTCCGTTCGTGGATCCAGCCATGGACGGCAACTTCGTGGTCTCCAGCTGCGAAGGCCTCGATGTCCTGTGGGTGCAGCAGCGCGGAAACGCCCGGCACGTAGAAGGTAGCCTTCACATGATTGCGTTCCAGCATTTTCAGCACTCGAGGTACTGCTACTCGGGACCCATACTCGCCCATTGCCAGGGAGCCTGGGGAAGTCTGGTTATCACGCAGATAGGGGGTTTCGTGGTCTGCATCATATGTGATCATGACGGCACACTTCGCTCCACCAGGCCAGCGCTGGGCCGGGTCCGGATCGACCAGGGCCTTGCCTGCGCGGACGCGTTCAACCTCGGACCGCCAGGTGGGTTCATCCCACTGCCAGGGTTCGAGGTCCTTGATCGGATCGGTGTTCATGATTGCTCCTTTGATAGTCGTTCCACTGGTATGTGCTCCTGTTATTCCCCACCCGGTGCCAGATATTCCAGTAGATCCAATGGCCGGCCTGAGGACTCGAACCGCCCATTGCTGATCGAGGTCCATACCCGTTTGCGGGTATCGACTTGCAGGGCCAGCTCGAAGCTCCTGATCCCCGGGACGGCGCCCAGGGTTCTGGTCGAGTAGTTGTAGACATCTGTGTAGTCGGTCAATGCCACCTGGCCCAGCAGATTGTGCTCACCGGTAGTAGTCGCCAGATATTTGGTTTCGTCTTGCGCGGCCAATGTCACGGCGGCCTGGTGCAGGGATGAGGGTTCGACCTGGGCAAAGAGCATGAGTTCGGCGTTGTAACCTAGGTTGGCCGGCTCCACCAGGATGCGGTATTCGAGAACCCCAGCCCGGGACAGAGAATCGATAATGCGCGAGGCTGTGGACTCGGACTTTCCGATCGCCTCGGCCAGCCGGGACAGTGGTGTCCGGCCGTCATGCATGAGCAGGCCGAGCACCTTGGCCTCGGACTGGGACAAAGATACTGGCGGGGTCTTCGAGTCATCGGGCAGGTCAAGGCAGCGGGGACTGTCTACAGAGCTCTGCGGTTTCCAGAAGTGTCCTGAGGTGAAGGCGTGGGTGATGAACGCTGTATTGGTCTGCGCTCCTGTGCCATCTAGAACCTCCTCAATGAAAGGCCCGAAATGTGTGCCCTTGGGGAGCACCATCTCGACGGCCAGATCGGAGGACCCGACAATCGTAGTGATAAAACGGACCTCGCGCCGTTCCTGTAGTCGTAGGATCAATGGCTCCAACATGCCCTGTGCATGGGAGATGCGCATGAAGAACGGATGTCCTAGGCCTAACCTGGTCACTTCGGTGGCGGCCACCACGCGGATCAAGCCTGCTGAATGAAGTGCATTGTAACGGCGCTGAACTGTGGGTGCGGAAACATCGAGTCCGGCGGCTATCCTCGCCCAGGATGCGCGGCCGTCTTTGTGTAGGGCGTCGATGATGCCTCGGTCGAGTCCGTCCAGGGAAGATGGGGTGGGACTGGAAGTCGATACCGTGCTTGTAATCACATAATGATCATATGCTTCAGATGGGTGCGGATCAATGATGGATGTGCGCAAATTTGAAATTTTCAGTGTTCGGAATCTGCGGCATGCCGTTTGGTAACGTCACAACGTAATCCAGGCCTGCGCAGTTTTAAGGCTGGGTAACCGGCCAACAGTCGACTTAGGAGCGAGGTCCCAGCATGTGCCCTATTACCTGATGCATTGGCCGACCGGGTCGCCTCGGTGATTGGGGTGCATCACAGCCCTGGGCTCATCACCTGAGCGCCAGGGACCCAGGCCACGGGGACCAAGGTGTTCTGACGACTGCGGATGCCACTCGGAAGGCCGGAGGTACCGCCGCCGACTTCGGTGCCCTGGGCAAGGAGGACGTCTGGGTCGGCACCCATGCCGAGTTCGCCGACTTCCTGCGCGGAAAGTTCGAGATGGGGTAGCGCCGGTGGTGCACCGGCTCCCGACCGTATAGAAGATTGGGCTGTCTATTTCAGATTCCACTGTTCAAACAGTGGAATCTGAAACAGACAGTCCAAAGAAGTAGGGCGCTTCAGCCCCTCAGTGCCGCGCCGCCAGGAACTTGCCGGCCCGCCGCCCGGTCCAGGCGCCTCGGTCCACGACGTGCTCACCTGCGACGAATACGTCGAACAGTCCGGCAGGGGCGTCCGTCGGGTGGGCGAAGGTCGCATTGTCGGTCAGGGTGTCCGGGTCGAACAGCACCAGATCGGCGAAGGCGCCCTCGGCCACCACTCCGCGGCCCTCCAGGCCGAAGGTCTGTGCCGGTAGGGATGTCATCCTGCGGATGGCGTCGACCAGGTCGACGGCCTTGGTCCGGCGGACGTAGTGGTCGAGCATCCGGGCGAAGGAACCGTAGCCGCGCGGGTGAGGTTTGCCGCCGGTGCCCACCGGCAGCCCGTCCGTGCCGATCATCGTGAAGGGGTGCTGCAGGCCCAGGGTCACATCCTCCTCGCGCATGGCCCAGAGGATGACGGTGATGTGCAGCTGTTCGTCGATGAGCATGCGCGCGACGGCCTCGATCGGTTCGACACCCATCGTCGCCGCTATCTGCGCGACGGATTCGCCTTCATAACGATGCGAGCCCGTGCTTGCGACGATCACCCCGTCCCAGCCCGCAGTACGCGCATAGTTCTCGAAGGTGGCCTCGGAACTGGCGATCTGATCGCCGGCGCGCCGGACCAATTCGCGGGACTTCAAACGCCCCAACAGCTTCTGGGCCCCGCCGTCGTGCATCCACGGTGGCAACAGCGCGGTCATCATCGTGCTGGCGGCGGAATACGGGTACATGTCCTGGGTGACAGGCAGCCCGGCCGTGCGCTGTGCGTCCAGGTATTCCAGCGCGGTCGCCATCTGGGACGAGGACTGCCGATCGGCGAACTTCAGATGCGAGATATGGCAGCGGATGCCGGCGTTCTGTGCCACGTGCACTGTCTCCCGCAGACTGTCCATCAGGTGATGGCTCTCCGAACGCATGTGGCTGGCGTAGATCGCGGTGGGCGGCAGATTCGACGCCAGGGTCACGAGTTCGGATGGTTCGGAGAACACTCCGGGCGGGTAGATCAGGCCGGAGGACAGCCCGCCGGCGCCGTTTTCGATCGCATCGTCGACCAGGTGCTGCATGGTGCGCATCTCGGTCTTGTCCGGGGCACGCATCTCATCGCCCATTGCGGCCACCCTGACGGTATTGTGCCCGATCAGGGTGGCGAAGTTCGTGACGTATTCGTGTTGGTTCATCGCCGCCTTGTATTCGGCGAAGGACCGCCAGCCGTACTTGGCGGCGGGGAAGATCCGAGTGACGAGTGTGTAGAAGCCGTCTTCGTGCAAAGGGTCGATCGGCGCCAGGGAGAATCCGCAGTTGCCGTTGACCTCGGTCGTGCACCCCTGCATGATCTTCGAGGTGTCGTCCTCGGCCAGCAGTGGGCTGTTGTCGGCATGGGCATGGGTGTCGATGAAGCCGGGTGAGAGCACCAGTCCGTCGGCGGATACCGTTTTGACGTCGGCCAGGCCGGCGAAGGTGCCGGGTTCGCGGATGGCCTCGATCTTCTGGCCGTCGATCAGCACGTCGGCTACGAAGGGTGCGCGTCCAGTGCCGTCGATGACGCGGGCCGCGGTGATGAGGGTTTTCACGTGATGCTCTCCTTTACGCAGTGGGATTTCCGTCCGCGGCCGAGGTCCCGGCCAGTCGGGCGCGGGACCTCGGCCGGGCGGCTACATCGGCTTCTTCATGACCTTGGGCAGGATGATGATGGCCACTGCGGAGATCACCAGCAGGACCACCATCGTCATCAGGCCGCCCTGGGCCGAGCCCGTGGCATCCTGGACGAATCCCATGATGGTGGGGGCGACGAAGCCGCCCAGGATGCCGAAGGTGTTGATGAAGGCGATGCCGCCGGCTGCCGCGGTTCCGCCCAGCGTGGTCGTCGGGACTGCCCAGAAGATCGTGTACGCGGCCCAGACGCCGCAGACCGCAATGCACAGCGCGATATAGGACAGGGCGAAGATCGAGGACGCGTAGGCCGCGACGACCAGGGCCAGCGCCCCTACGACCGTGGGAATGAGGGAGCGCCAGAAGCGGTCGCCCGTGCGGTCGGAGCCCTTGGTGAGGAACCACAGGACCGGAAGGACGAGGAGGTAGGGCAGTGCCGTGGCGAAGCCCAGGGTGATGTTGTTGGTCAGTCCGCCGTTGTGCAGGATGGTCGGCAGCCAGAAGCTCACGGCGTAGATGCCGCACATGATGCCGAAGTAGGCCAGCGCCATGACGTAGACGGCCGGGTTCTTCAGTGCGTCGGTGAACTTGGAATCGTGGTGGCGCTCCTTCGTCTCCTCGAGCTTGGTGGTGATGAGTTTCTTCTCATCGGCGTTCAGCCACTTCGCCTGCAGTGGGTTGTCCGGGATGAGGAACCAGAACAGGGCGCCCAGCAGTACGGCGGGCAGGCCCTGGATGAGGAACATCCACTGCCAGCCGGACAGGCCCCAGGCGTTGTGGGTCAGTTCGATGATGAGGCCGGAGGTCGACGATCCCAGGATCGAGCCCAGGGGACCCGCCATGGCGAACAGTCCCACGACTCGCCCCATCCGCTTGGCGGGGAACCAATAGGTGAAGAAGAGGATGATGCCGGGGGCGAACCCGGCCTCGAAGATGCCCAACAGTGCCCGGATGATGTAGAACGTGACCTCATTGCTCACGAACAGCATTGCGGCGGACACCAGGCCCCACAGCAGCATGATGCGGGTGATCGTCTTCCTGGCGCCGATCCGGTGCATGAGCATATTGCTGGGGATCTCCAGGCATGCATAGGCCAGGAAGAAGATGCCTGCACCCAGGCCGAACACGGCTTCCGTTAGGAACGGCATCTCCTGTTGCATCTGCAGCTTGGCGAACCCGATGTTGGTCCGGTCCAGGTATGCGAACAGATAACAGATCATCAGGAACGGCAGCAGGCGCAGTGTCACCTTGCGGTAGACGGCCTTCTCCGCCGGCGTCTCGACGATCTGCTGCTTCGCCACAGGCGTGCTCATAGGGCCTCCAGGATTGAAGTTGGGCGGGGAACCGGACTAACTCTAACCGCGGAAGTGATGCAGCGCATAATGTGCAAGAAGGTCGATAGTATGCCCGAATGCTGCATGAAAAACACACCAGAATACGAGATAATGCAGGAATGATCCACGAAAGCCAGGACGATGAGTCAGGGGCGACGGACCCGGTCGACCTCGACATCGTCGATGCGATCCAGCTCCACCCGCGAGCTCCCTGGTCGGTCATCGCCGAACGCGTCGGTGTTTCCGAGGCGACGGTCTCGCGGCGCTGGCACCGGTTGCGGACCTCGGGCCTGGCGTGGTCGGGTGTGGCGCTGCACCCTGCGGTGTCGATGGGCGCCTTCTTGGAGATCCGCTGTTGGTCGGACGACCACGCCACCCTGATAGGGGCGTTGGTGGAACACCCCGATGTCATCACGATCGGACTGACCACGGGGGACTTCAACATCTTCGTGATCATCCTGGGCATCGATCTGCCCGCAGTCCTGCGCCGCGTCTACCAGAACCTGCCGGAACTCGATCTGGCCGACCGCGTACGGGTCAGCCTGTTCCACCGAATATCGGGTGGCGTCAGCTGGCGGCAGGGCCTGCTCAAGGTGCCCACGGCCGAGGCCCCGGTCGCGGGGACCCCACCCGGTGACCGGGAACCGCGGAAGGTCGCGGTCCCCACTGTCGACCTACGTCCCCTCTTCTTGGAGCTGGCCGGGGATGCCCGCGTTCCCGTGCGCGAACTGGCCCGCCGCCTGGATACGACGCCCGGCATCGTGAGCCGGCAGTTGGCCGGGCTGACCGAGCACGACAGCGTCATCTTCCGCTGCGATGTGGCCCGCCCCGACTTCGACTACCAGGTGGGCATCCTGGTGTTGTTGCAGGTGCCGGTGCTGCAGTCGGCCGCCGTCGCCGAGGTTGTGGGTGGCTGGATCGAGACGCGATTCTGTACCGCTACCACCTCGGCGGCGAACATCATCGTGGTCGCCGGGCTGCGCGATCTGCCGGATAGCGACCGGTTCCTCAACAAACTGGCCCGGGTGGATGCCGCGGCCCGAGTCGTGGACGCCCGGATCGTCACCGGGAACACGAAGGTCTACGGCTGGCATCTCGACGGGTTGGGCCGTGCCGCCCGCTGTACCCCCGTCGATCCCTGGGCAATGGCCTAGCCGGCACCCGGGCCCGGCGCGGCGGGATCAGCTGAGCAAGACGGCGTTGCGCTTGTCCGTGTGGATCGCGATGAAGGTATCGCCATCGGTGATCCGGCCGGCCCAGGGTGCTGCTGCTAAGAACTCATCGAGGCTGTTGCGGTGCGCCAGGTCGACCTTGATGAGGAACTGCCAGGGCCCGGCGATTCGTACGGCGTACTTGATCGAGTCATCGGCTCGCAGTTCTGCGCTCAGCGCCGCGACCTGACTGGGGTGGGTCCTGCACACCAATATGTATTCGGCGTCCTTGCCGATCAGGCCGGGGTCGAAGACCGCACGCAATTGCAGGATGCCAGAGGCCCGCAGGGCCTCGACGCGCCGCCGGGCGGTGACGTCGGAGATCCCGATGATGCGCCCCAGTTCCTCGAAAGTGCGCCTGCCGTCCTCGCGGAGTGCTGCGAGCAGTGCCAGATCGCGCTGGTCCAGATCAACGCCTGGGCCCACGTGCAGGTCCACCGGTGCGGGCACCCCCACCAGCATCCGGGAGCGTTCAGCAGTGCTGAGGATCCCCGGGCGCCAGTTGCGGGCAGTGCGCAGGTATTCGAGCACTGGCAGGGTCTGGGCCTGGGCCAGGCCGGCCAGCGCCGGGATCTCATCGAGGTAGAAGTCGACTTCCTGTTCCGGTGAGATCGCGACGTCCGCGATCAGATCGTAGGTGCCCGTGGTGATGTGTGCCCACATCGTCTCCGGTCGGGCACACAGGGCCTTGCTGGCCATTCGGGCCTGTCCCAGTCCGCAGTTGCCCAGCACGATGGCCCCGCGGGCGGGAATGGTGATGGCGCGGATGCGCAGTGCGCCGGAGGCCAACAGGGCCTGGGCGCGGCGCGCGACGGAGCGTTCGTGCAGGCCCAGGGCGGTTGCGATCTTCTGCCAGGAAGCGCGGGCATCGATATGCAAGGATTCTATGATCTTTTGATCGGTGCGTGAGCCGGATTCCGCCACTGGCACCCTCCCCTGATCTCGATTCCAGCGCCTGTCGCTGTCGCTAATCTACATCTCCTGTCAAAAGTTGGCAGAATCCATGCAGGTTTCCCTAGGGTTGTGATCTATTCGACAGATTGCGTGCGGTGGGGCGACTCCGTGGTTCGACCACGGGGCGAACGCCGCTCACACAACGCCCGTGTGTGGACGGTGCGGACACCCGTGGCAGACGGAGGACCAATGGCACGATTCCTGATACGGCGATTGCTGGCGCTGATACCTGTTTTATTGGTCGTCGCCATCGTCACCTTCACGCTCATCCACATGATGCCCGGCGATGCCGCCGCGGTCATGCTCGGCCCCAATGCAACCGAGGAACAGGTTGCGCAGCTGCGCACCAGCCTCGGCCTGGACCAGCCGTTGGTGGTGCAGTTCTTCGCCTGGTTGGGCAATATCCTGACCGGCGACCTGGGCGAGTCCGTCTTCATCCACCGCCCAGTGGCCGAAATCCTCGCCACCGCGCTGGCCCCGACGGTCAATCTGGCCCTGCTGGCGGAGATCATCGCGATCATCGTCGGCGTGCCGGCCGGCATCATGGCGGCCCGCCATGCCGGTTCGGCCCGCGACAAGTCCTTCATGACCGGGGCGATGATCGGCATCTCCATGCCCAGCTTCCTCACCGGTCTGCTACTCATGCTGATCTTCTCCGTGCTCCTGGGGTGGTTCCCGGTGGCCGGCTACCGAGCACTGGAGGACGGGCCCATGGACACCCTGCGGTACCTGGTGCTGCCGGCCGTGGCACTGGGACTCATGCAGGCCGCGCTCATCGCCCGGATGACCCGCACATCCATGCTGGAGACCCTGTCGAAGAACTATATGAAGACCGCGAAGGCCAAAGGCCTGGCCGGCAACAAGATCGTGTACAAACACGCGTTGAAGAACGCCTCGCTGCCGATTATCACAACCATCGGACAGACCCTGGGCACCCTGCTCGCCGGAGCCGCCGTGGTTGAAACGGTGTTCAGCATCCCCGGAATCGGGCAGCTCATCGTCAATTCGATCGAACGCCGCGACATCGTGGTCATCCAGGGAGTCGTGCTGCTGATCGCGGTCGTCTACGTGGTCATCAACTTCATCGTCGACGTCCTGTACAGCATATTGGACCCCCGGGTCCGGATGGCGTGAGGTGACTCAGTGACTACCGAAATGACCACCGGTTCCGCACACCGGCTCAATCGCTCCCGCAGCAGGCGCTCCCTGCTGGTGAAGAAGTTCGGCAAGAACAAGATGGCCCTGGCCGGCGCCGCGATCTTCGTCTTCATGGTGCTGCTGGCGCTGTTCGGCCCCCTGTTCGCCAAGGATCCCATGGCGATCGATCCGATCAATCGTCTTGCCGCGCCCAGCTTCGAGAACTGGTTCGGCACCGACAACTACGGCCGCGATGTCCTCTCCCGTGTCATCGCCGGAGCCCGGGTATCCCTGCTGGTCGGCATCATCACCGCCCTGATCACCGGTGTCATCGGTGGGCTGCTGGGCCTGATCGCCGCCTACAACAGGGTTGCCGACGCCATCATCATGCGCATCTGCGACGGGCTCATGGCCTTCCCCGCGATCCTGCTGGCGATCGCCATCATGGCGGCCCTGGGAGCGAAGACGTCCAACGTGGTCATCGCATTGAGCATCGTCTTCACACCCTATGTGGCGCGCATCGTGCGTTCGACTGCGCTGGTGGTGAAGGAGCAGACCTTCGTCGAGGCGTTGAAGGCCCAAGGCGCATCGTTGTTCCGCATCATCTGCATCAACATCGCCCCGAACGTCCTGTCCCCGCTGGTCGTCCAGATGACCTTCATCTTCGCCGATGCCCTCATCACCGAGGCCGCACTGAGCTTCCTGGGCGCCGGAGTGCCGCCGCCCGCAGCGTCCTGGGGCAACATGCTGCTGGACGGGAAGACCCTGATCTTCAACTCCTGGTGGATGACCGTGTTCCCCGGAGCCTTCATCATGATCACCATTCTGGCCGTCAACCTGCTGGGTGACAGCCTGCGAGATCTGCTGGATCCGACACACAACAAGACGAGGAAGTGACCGATGGCATTCGTACTCGAAGTAGACGACCTGCGTACCCGGTTCACGACCGAGACCGGACAGGTCACTGCTGTCGACGGGGTCTCGTTCAAAGTCCGCGCGGGGGAGATCGTCGGGCTGGTCGGAGAATCCGGGTGCGGCAAGTCGGTGACCGCGGAATCGTTGATGCGGCTGCAGGACCCCGATACCACCGAATACTCGGGAAGTGTGAGCTTCAAGGGGCAGAACCTGCTGGAGGTCTCCGAGGCCCAGATGCGCAAGTACCGTGGTGGCCGGATCTCCATGGTGTTCCAGGATCCGATGAGCTCGCTCAATCCGGTGTTCACCATCGGCAATCAGCTGGCGGAGACCATCCTGGCGCATGAGGACGTCACGAAGAAGCAGGCCATGGCCCGTGCTTTGGAACTGCTGGAGCGGACCGGCATTCCGGAACCGGCCGAACGGCTGGGACAGTATCCGCACCAGTTGTCCGGCGGCCAGCGGCAGCGCGTCGTCATCGCCATGGCTCTGGCCTGCAATCCGGAGCTGCTCATCGCCGATGAGCCGACCACGGCCCTGGACGTCACCACGCAGGAACAGATCCTGGACCTGATTCTGAAGTTGCGCGAGGACTACGCGGCGGGCACCGTCTTCATCACCCACGACCTCGGCGTCGTCGCAGAGGTGTGCGACCGGGTCATCGTCATGTACCTGGGCCAGGTCATCGAGGACACCGATGTGATGACCCTGTTCGACAAACCGGCCCATCCCTACACGCAGGGACTGATGCGTTCGACCCCTGCACTGGACACGGACCCCGAGGTAGACCTTCCGGTCATCCCCGGTACGGTGCCCACCCTGAACAATGTGCCGGCCGGGTGCCGGTTCGCGCAGCGCTGCCCCTTTGCGACCGATGCCTGCCGGTCCGCCGTTCCCGAGTTGCGGGAGATCGCACCGGACCATCGGGTGCGCTGCATCCGGGCAGAGGAGATAGCCGCGATGGACGGCCAGGACGCAGGGAAGGAAACGGCGCAATGACAGAATCCACCGTGAGTCCGGCGACTGTGACCGCCCCGCTGCTGCAGGTGAAGAACCTGGACAAGGTCTATTCCTCGCACAATCCGTTCTCTTCGAAACGCCGGGAGAACCACGCGGTCAAGGGGATCAGCTTCGACATCCCAGCCGGGACGACCTACGCGTTGGTCGGCGAGTCCGGTTCGGGAAAATCGACGACCGGCAGGATGATCCAGGGTCTGGAGGAACGCACCGCGGGCACGGTCGTCTACGACGGGCGGGAGATCGACCTGGGCAAATCCCGGTCGATCACCGAACGCCGGCAGATCCAGACGGTGTTCCAGGACCCCTACTCCTCGCTCAATCCGCGCCGGAGGATCGGGACGATTCTGGCCGAAGCGCTCAAGATCGTGGGCGAACGCTCGCCCGAGGTGATCCGTAAACGGGTCTTGGAGAGCCTGGAGCAGGTGGGCTTCGGGGCAGAACACGCCGGAAGGTTCCCGCACGAATTCTCCGGCGGACAGCGGCAGCGCATCGGCATCGCCCGCGCTCTCATGGTGGATCCTCGCCTGCTGATCCTGGACGAACCGGTGTCGGCGCTGGACGTGTCGATCCAGGCCCAGGTCCTCAACCTGCTGCGTCGGCTGCAGCGGGACACCGGCCTGACCTACTTCTTCATCTCGCACGATATGAGCGTGGTCCGCTATATGGCCCACCGAATCGGCGTCATGTACAAGGGCGAGCTGGTCGAAGAGGGCACCCCGGAGCAGATCTTCGGCGATCCGCAACACGAATACACCAAGAAACTGCTGAAATCCGTTCCCATCACCCACCCCAGTATGAGGCGGGCGCGGACTGGGAAGCAGGAAGGATGACGATGGAGCAGCAGGAGCACGGGTCCATCATCGGCGCCAGGGCACGAGACCTGGCGGCGTCCGTCCGCACCGGTGAGCACAGCGCCCGGGAAGTGGTCGCCGCCCACCTCGACCGGATAGCCGAGGTGAACTCGGCAGTCAACGCCCTCCTGGACGTTCAGCCGGAGACGGCCCTGGCGCAGGCAGCGGCGATCGATGCGATGCCGCCCGAGGTCCGCAGCAGGCTGCCGTTGGCCGGTCTGCCCGTCGCGGTGAAGGACCTGATCCCTGCCCGGGGCTTCCGCTATACCCAGGGTTCGCCGATCTTCGCCGAGAGGGTGGCGACGACCGACCATGTGGTGGTCGAGCGCATGCGCGCAGCCGGTGCCGTCATCGTGGGCAAGAGCAATACCCCGGAGTTCGGCCTGGGCTCCCACACCTTCAACCCGGTCACCGGGGTGACCCGCAATCCCTATGATCTGGACAAAACGGCCGGCGGCTCCTCCGGCGGCGCGGCAGCCGCCCTGGCCTCGGGCATGCTGCCGATCGCCGACGGCAGCGATACGGGCGGTTCCCTGCGCAATCCGGCATCGTTTTGCAATGTGGTGGGCATGCGGCCCTCCCTGGGCGCGGTTCCCAACCACCCCGGTGGTTACGGATTCGGAACCCTGTCGGTCAAAGGGCCAATGGCACGCTGCGTGGCCGATGTGCGTCTACTCTTTGACGTGATAGCGGGCCGGCACCCCCTCGATCCACTGTCCGCCGACACCCTGCCAGGGCCCAAGGGCGCGGGACCCGCCGCGGCATGGTCACCGGACGGCGGCATGGGCATTAGAGCGGCGTGGACTCCCGACTTCGGGGGAGAGATCAGCGTCTCCGCCGAGGTCCTATCCGTCTTGTCCCCTGCGATCGACCGGCTGGCCGCTGCCGGCTTCCGGATGGAATCGGGCCATCCCGACCTGGGCGGGGCCCGCGAAGCCTTCCGCACCCTGCGCGGCCTGCAGATGTTCAACAACCTGGCGCCCCTGGCCCGCGACCATGCCGATCAGATGAAAGAGGACGCTCTGTGGAACGCCCGCGTCGGGCGGGACGTCACGGGCGCCCAGGCCTCCGGGGCACTGGCCACTCAGTCACGGGTGTTCCAGAAGATGGCCGGGTTCCTCGAAGACGTGGACATTCTGCTCACTCCCACCTGTCAGGTGGCACCGTTCGACGTGCACGAGCGGTATCCGCGCAGCATCGACGGTCGGGTCCTCGATGACTACCTCGAGTGGATGACCCTGCCCAGCATCATCACCCTGACCGGCCACCCGGCGATCTCCATCCCGGCGGGGTTCACAGCCTCCGGGCTGCCCGTGGGCCTGCAGGTCGTGGGCCGCTACCGGGATGACCGGACCCTGCTGGCTATGGCACAGGTGGTAGAGGCGGTGGTCGGATCCGGACACATCGCACCGCAGGCCGACCTGTCCACAGCCCGCGACCGCTTTCCGACGATTCACTGAGATTCACTGAGGAACGAACGACATGAAACGATTGATCGCCGCGGTCTGCGTGAGCGCCTCACTGCTGTTGACCGGCTGCATGGGTGGCGGCCTGGGGGATTCCAAGGGCTCCGGCCCGAACGACTTCACCTTCGCTTTCAATGCCCAGCCCACCACCCTGGACCCGATGATGGCCACCGCCACTGCCACCCGCGACATCTCCAGGAATTTCCTGGAACCCCTGATCGCGGCGACCGATGACGGACAGGTCAAGCCGGTCCTGGCCTCGAAATTCTCCATGTCGAAGGACAACCGCGCTATGAACTTCACCCTGCGACACGGGGTGAAGTTCCACAACGGCGACACCATGGACGTCGACGACGCGGTCGCCTCGGTCCAGGCCTGGTTGAACAAGACCGGCTCGGGTAAACAGTTCTTCGCCAAGGCGACCGTGGAGAAGACGGGCGACGACACGCTGCGGTTGAACCTGCCCGAACCCCTGGCCGTCGCGCCCACCCTGTTCGCCGATATGCTGCAGGGTCCCGTGATCCAGCCCAAAGAGGTCATGGAAGCCGCCGGGGACAGTGCGGTCACCGACTACACCGGCACCGGTCCGTACAAGTTCGAGGAATGGCAGACCGACCAGTTCGTGCGCCTGTCGAAGTTCGACGACTACGTATCCCCAGCAGGGGAGGCGAAAGATGCCACGGGGCACAAGGAAGCCCACTTCGACAACATCTTCTACTACTTCGTAACCGACCAGTCGACTCGCATGTCGGGGTTGCAGACCGGTGAATACGATGCGGCCAATGTCCTGCCCCCGGATAATTTCGGAATGTTGGACGGCAATAAGGACCTGACCGTCGAGGTGACCGAACTGGGGTTCAACGCTGCGGTGTTCAACAAGAAGACCGGACCGATGGCGAATCCGAAGATGCGTCAGGCCGTGCTGGCCGCGGCGAATACCGAGGACATCCAGAAGGCCGCATTCTCCGACCGCAAGTTCTACGACACCGATGGTGCGTTGGCCCCGCCCTATTCGCCGTGGAATTCCAAGAAATACCTGGAACGTTATAACGAGAAGAACCCCGGGGACGTCAAGAGGCTTCTGGACGAAGCCGGGTACAAGGGCGAACCGATTCGGATCCTGACCTCGCGCGAATACGAGGACCACTACAACAATGCGGTGGTGCTCAACCAGCAGCTGATCAATGCCGGGATCAAATCTCAGCTGGTCGTCACCGACTGGGCGACGGTCCTGCAGAACCGCACGGATCCGAAGGCCTTCGAAATCTTCATCACGGGTTCGAACGCGCCGACGAATCCGCTGACCGCCGTGTATTTCAATAAGACCTGGCCAGGCTGGACGGACAGCAAGGCCCTGGATACCGTGTCGGACAAGATCCTGACGGCATCCAGCGAAAAGGATGCTCTGACCCACAAGGACGAGTTGCAGAAGGCCTTCTACGACTATCTGCCGATCGTCAAATTCGGTAAGAAGAGCGGCATCATCGCCTTCAACAAAGAGTTCACCGGCTACCGGTTCTCGGCCGTCTCCGGCGATCTGATCTACAACATGCAGAGGAAGTAGGCGCCGTCCCAGCAGACGTCCGATGACCATGTGATAGGTTCAACCCCGTTTGATCTGGAACACAAACCAAGGAAACAGGGAGAGACGTACTCATGGCGAACACGCCGCCCACCGGGTCCGGGGCCTCGGGCCCGGACGACCCGCAGCACCCAACCCATCACCGCAGTGCCAGGGGCCGGGAGGCCCAGGCCGCGGCTGACCAGGGTGATCTGACGACTGCGACGGCCACGCGGAAGGCCGGTGGCACCGCCGCCGACATCAGCGGGCAGGCGCAGGACGCCGAATCCCACAACACCTACGAGGTGACCCTGTCCAAGGGGCGGCGGATCACGGTCTGGACGCTCAGCGCCCTGGGCGTCATCGCCTCGGTCGTGGCGGCGTTCTTCACCAACGGTCCCACCCTGTGGGGCCTGCTGCCGATCGTGCTGTACGCGGTCCTGGCGATCCTGGGCATGGACATCGTGGTGGCCACCGTCATCGCGATCGTCTCCGGCTTCATCATCGGCAAGATCGACCTGATCGACGTCGGCAAGATCATGGGCGATTCCCTGTCCGACCAGATCACCATGATCGGCCTGATCATCATGCTGGGTTCCGGCGTGGGCGAGATCCTCAAGATCACCGGCGTCGCGCAGCGAATCGTCACCGGGGTCATGCGGGTGTTCGGCAAATGGGGACGCCAGGCCGTGGTGATGGGCGTGATGATCTCCTGCCTCATCCTGGTCGCGGCCCTTGGCACCCTCGCCGGGGCAATCGCGATCGCCGCCCCCATCCTGCTGCCGATCACCGCCCGCCTGAAGTACACGAAGTCCGCCACAGCGGCGATGCTGTTCATCGGCGGCTGTGCTGGCCTGGCACTGGCGCCGTTCGCCGGCTCCAATGTCGCGATCATGGAGGCCGCCGGGGTCAACTACGGCCAGTATCTGCTCTACGGCGCCGGCCCCCTGGCGATCCTGTCGCTGGCCCTGGGCCTGCCCGTGGTCGCCTGGATGCAGAAGCGCACCGGCGGCGACGTCGAGGACTACTACACCGCGGACGAGGTCGGTGCCGAGGACACCGCGCACGTGCCCGGATCGGGCCGCGCCACCGCCGTCTTCCTGGTCATCCTGCTCGCCTCGGTCGTCTTCGCCACCATGACCTCGGCCGGTACGCAGTTCCCGCTCATCGCCCTGCCCGTCCTGGGCGTGGCCACGGGGCTCGCGGCCCGGATGAGCATCTCCGCGATCGTCACGGCCGTCTACCGCGGTTGCGCTGCCGTGGTCAGCATCTTCATCCTGTTCTGGCTGCTGGCGGCCCTGTTCAAGGTGATCGACGAACTGGCCCCGTTCCAGGTCATCCTGGACATCTTCGGCCCGCAGCTGCAGTCGGCCTCGCCCTTCGTCTTCTCCATCATCATCGCCCTGCTGGGCTGGGTGGGCGTGCCCGGTGCGACCGCTGCGCAGGTGGTCCTGCTGGACAAGGTCTTCGGCGACGTCGGCACGGCCCTGGGCGTCACCGCAAGCAGCTGGACCATCGTGCTGCTGTTCGCTTCGAAGGCCGACACCTACGGTCCGTTCCCCAACGGCAATATGGTGGGTGTGATGGGTCTGGCCCGCTCCACCAACCTGAAGAACATGATGCTCACCGGCTGGATGCTGCTGGTCCCGGCCTGCATCATGTACGGCATCATCCTCTTCTTCGAAACCAGGTGACACACATGCTCGACATCCTCATCGTCAACGCACAGATCGTCGACGGCACCGGGTCCGGGCGCTACCCGGGCGAGCTCGGCGTCAAGGACGGCCGGATCGCGCACCTGCGGGCCACCGGGCCGGCCGGCGCCACGGGGCCCGCTGCGGGCACGGCCGAGGCCTCGACCGCCGGCGGGGCCACCGCCGGCGCGGGTGCCCCGGCAGGCTCCCCACAGGCAGTCCGCGTCATCGATGCGGCCGGCCACGTGGTCAGCCCCGGGTTCATCGACCTGCACTCGCACGCGGACTTCTCCATCCAGGCCTCGCCGGCCGCCGAGACCCAGCTGGTTCAGGGAGTGACGACCGCTCTGACGGGCAACTGCGGATCCTCGACCTTCCCGGCGCGCTCGCTGGAGGACATCCGGCGCGACAACGCCCACCTGGACGCGGGCTTCACCGGCGAGTGGACGGACGCCGCCGGGTTCTTCGCAGCTTTGGACGAGACTCAGCCGGGGATGAACATCGCGGTGCAGGTGGGCCTGTCGTCCATTCGCTCCTACATCCTGGGCCCCGGCGACGTGGCGCCCGACGACGCCCAGTTGGCCGCGATGCGCCGCGAGGTCGCCAAGGCGGCCGAGGCCGGAGTCCACGGCTTCTCCTCGGGTTTGATCTATGCGCCGGGGTCGTACTCGACCCCGCCGGAGGTTGCAGCCCTGGTCGCCGAGGCGGCATCGCACGACCTGCTGTACTCGACCCATATGCGCAATGAGTCGCACTCTCTACTCGACTCGGTGCGCGAGGCGATCGCCGCAGCCGAGGCCGGTGGCGCCCGGCTGGAGATCTCGCACCTGAAGGCGATGGGACCGGAGAATTACGGCAAGCCGGCCGCCGCACTCGAGCTGATCGAAGCGGCCCTGGCACGCGGTGTGGACGTGACGGCCGATGTGTACCCGTACACGGCCTCGTCGACGCGCCTGACTTCCCGGCTGCCGGGCTTCGCGATGGACGGTGGGAAGGACGCGCTGCTCGAACGCCTGGCCGAATCCGAGGTCAGGGCCCGGATCGCAGCCGGCATGGCCGAGCGCTTCGGACGCGACATCGACCCGGCCGGCGTCGTCATCGCCTCGGTGGGCCCGCAGTCGGGCGTCGGATCCTATGAGTGGACGGTCGGTCTGTCGCTCGAACAGATCGGGCAGCGCGACGGCTGCTCGCCGCAGGAAGCGGCCATGCGCGTGCTGCAGGCCCACGATGCCGCCGTCGGGATCGTCAACCACGCGATGGACCCGGCAGATGTCGCCCGCGTGCTGGCCCACCCCCTGGTGTCGGTGGCCAGTGATGGCTGGACGATGAACACCGAGCGGGTGGGCAAGCCCCACCCGCGTTCCTTCGGTACCTTCGTGACTGTGCTGGGCCACTATGTGCGTGAAACAGGACTGCTGACCCTTGAAGAGGCCGTGCGCAAGATGACCAGTGCGCCGGCGGCGCGGATGGGGCTTGTCGACCGTGGCGTGTTGGAGGTGGGCCGGGTCGCCGATGTGGCGGTGTTCGATCCGGATACGGTACGGCAGAACGCCACCTACGATGAGCCGTGGCAGTTGGCGACCGGTGTGTCCACCGTGCTGGTGGGTGGCAACGTGGCGGTCGACGCGGGCAGGGTCGTGCCCGAGCGCTTCGGTCAGGCCCTGCGCAAGAACGGGTGAACGGCGGCGAGGCCCCGGCCGCTGGTGAGCGGACCGCGGGCTGCGGTAGCAGCGAAATATAGAATGCCCTCGGCGGCCGTCTTCAGGCGGCCGCCGAGTCATTCCCTACGTCGAACGGATACCCATGGCCGATACCCAGTCCACGAAGTCCCACCCACAGTCCCAAGCGGTGGAGCCCGCACAACCGCGATTCCTGCGGGTGGAGACGAACCTCCACCTGGTGCTCATGCTGAGCCTGACGTTCACCACCGGGATGGTCGATGCGATCGGCTACCTGGGCCTGGACAAGGTCTTCACCGCGAATATGACGGGCAACGTCGTCATCCTGGGCATGGGCCTGGTGGGCGGGCGCGAGGTCTCCGACGGCTCCGGCCTGCCCGTCCTGGGCCCGACGATCGCCCTGTTCGCCTTCATGATCGGGGCCGTCATGGCCGGGCGCATCAACCGCAGTTCGGCCAAGGGCTGGAGCAGTACGACCACCGCCATGTTCCTGACCACTGGGATCGGCGTAACCCTGCTGGGGGCTGCGGCCATTCCATTCGCCCCGGTCGCCTACACGGTCTGGGGCTTCATCGTCACCGGTCTGCTGGCCCTGTTCATGGGGGTGCAGGCGGCGACCGCCCGCCGGCTGGGCGTCGCGGATGTCACTACCGTCGTGGTGACCTCGACGATCACCGGGCTGGCAGCGGATTCGCGCCTGGCCGGCGGAGACGGGAACAAATGGCCCCGCCGCCTGCTGGCAGTCGTCGCGATCCTGGTGGGCGCAGCTCTGGGAGCTCTGCTGGTCAAAGCCGGTGTGGGCCTGGCCCTGTTGGTGGCGGGCCTGGTCATCCTGGTGCTGATCTGCACGGGCCATGCGCTGGTGAAGCGGGCCGCGGCATAGTTTAAGAGCAGAGGACTTTGAGACGCAGTCTCATATGGTGGAAGTGTATACAAACAGGAAACAAACCTCTGATTGTATATGTTCCTAGGAGGAAACTGTGATAAAACGACTCATCACTGCAGGTGTGGCAGTGGGAACGGTGATGGTCATGCTCACCGGCTGTGTTCCCGTCCAGCCCATGCAGGACCCGCCGGACCGTCCAGACGTCACCTCGGTGACCCTCGACGGCAAGAAGATCAAAGAGGGCGGCGACCTGAAGATGGCGTTGTCCAGCGAGCCGGACAAGCTCGACCCGACGACCTCGTCATCGCTCTACACCCGCTATGTCATGCAGACGATGTGTCAGAAGCTCTACGATATCGACGCCCGCGGTGAGCTCGTTCCACAGCTGGCCACGGCTCTGCCGAAGTCCGAGGACGGCGGTAAACGAGTGACCATTCCGGTGCGCACCGACGCGAAGTTCGCAGACGGTACCGCGTTCAACGGGCAGGCGGTCAAGACCACCCTGGAACGTGGTATCAATCTGAAGAGCTCGAAGCGGAAGTCGGAGCTCGGGCCCATTTCCAAGATCACCGCTTCCCCTGACGCGGTCGTGATCGATTTCGAAAAGCCCTATGCGCCATTCGCCGCCGCTCTGGCGGATCGCGCCGGCATGATCATGTCGCCCAAAGCGCTGGCCGATCAGGGGGAGGACTTCAGCAACAACCCCGTGTGCGTCGGCCCCTTCAAATTCGCCGAGCGGATTCCGCAGACTTCCATCAAGGTCGTGCGCGATCCGTTGTATTACGATGCGCGGCACGTTCACCTGGATTCGGTGACCTACCAGATCATGACCGATGCGAACATTCGAGCAGCCAATATCCGTTCGAAAGACGTGCAGGTGGCGGATACGATCTCCCCGCAGGACATCGACGCTCTGCAGAAGGAGGGTATCGGCACTCTGCAGGTCGGTTCTCTGGGGTACCAGGGTGTGACCGTGAATATCGGTAACCAGGACGGAGTCGGCCAACCCGCGAAGCAAATCGACTCGCCGATGGCCAAGGACGTGCGCGTCAGACAGGCGTTCGCCAAAGCCATTGATCGTCCCGCGTTGACCAACGCGGTGTTCAACGGCTGGTATGAGCCGGCTTGTTCGTTCATGCCCGCGAACTCGCCCTTCAGCTCCCCGGAGGCACAGCAGTGTGTCGGGCACGATCCCGAGGGCGCGAAGAAGCTGTTGAAGGAAGCGGGTGTCTCCCTGCCGATGAAGATCGAGATCAAGGTCTCGAACGCGCAGGACACCCTCCGATATGCGCAGGCGCTGCAAGCCCAGGTCAAGGATGCCGGATTCGACCTCAAGGTGACTCCAATGGAGTACACCGCGCTCTTGGACGCCCAGGACAAAGGCGATTTCGACCTCATCTACTTGGGCTGGTCGGGCCGGATCGACCCGAACGACAACAGTGCCAAGTTCTTCCAGACCGGGGGCGGAAACAACTACGCCGGGGTGTCCGATGGGAAACTCGATGAACTTTTCGATCGGGCGGCCTCGCAGGGGGAAGACAAGCAGCGTTCGGCCACCTACGGGCAGATCGTAGAGCGTCTCAACAGAGTTCTCCCGACGGTCTACCTGTACCGCCAGCGCAACCTCACCGCTTATACGAATGATGTCGCGGGCATCGACGTGTACTCCGACGGCGTCGTCCATCTGTCGAATGCGGCCTTTGTGGAGGATGAAGCATGATCCGATTCATCGCCACCAAGGTTCTTCAATCACTCATAACCTTCATCATCTCCGCGGTCCTCATCTTCGCCGGGGTCAGGGCTCTACCCGGCGATCCCGCATTGGTGATGGCAGGAGAAGACGCCACCCCGGATCAGCTTGCCCAGATTCGGGCCGATCTGGGCCTGGACCAGCCAATGGTGATTCAGTTCTTCCACTTCATGGGCAATATCTTCACCGGAGACCTGGGGACCTCGACCAGGACCGGGCAGACCGTCGTGCATATGATCTCCACGACCCTGCCGGTGACTCTGTGGTTGGCGGCCTATGCGGTGATCGTCGCAGTCGTCGTCGGCATCGCCCTGGGCATGATCGCGGAGCGGTTCCGCGGCCGCTGGCCTGAGGGAGTCGCCAACGTGGCAGCCCTTTTGGGCCTGTCGATCCCGAATTTCTGGTTGGGCCTCCTGGCCATTCTCCTCCTGGCCGTCACTTTGAACTGGTTCCCCGCATCCGGGTATGTCGCGATGACGGAGAATCCGCTTAAGTGCATCTACTACCTGACTTTGCCGGCGGTCATCCTGGGCGTCACCCTGGCCGCAGTCGTCACCCGTCAGACTCGGGCGTCGATGATCGAGACGATGTCCACGGACTATGTGCGCACGGCCCGGGCCAAGGGGCTGCACCCGGCACGGATCCTCTTCCGTTATGGGCTGCGGAACTCCTTGACCGTGTTGGTGACGATCATCGGACTGCAATTGGGTGGGCTGATTTCCGGAGCCGTGGTGACCGAACGGATATTCGCACTGCCGGGAATCGGCAAGCTCACCCTTGACGCGGTATTCAGCCGTGACTATCCGGTGATTCAGGCAGTCGTCCTGGTCATCACGATCTTCTACATCGTGATTAACCTGGCAGTCGACCTGCTGTACTCCGTTATCAATCCGCAGATCCGCGTGGGAGGCGGTCGTTGATGAGCACTACGAAGACCAAGAGGAGCTTCCTGCGCAAGCTGTTGGGCAATCCGCTGGGCTCGATCGGCGCGGTGATGGTCCTCATCGTCGTGATCGTGGCAGTGCTCGCGCCTCTGCTGGCGCCACATGGTTTCGCGCAGACGAACTTCAGCGTACCCTTCCAGATTCCGTTCACCCAGGGGTATCCCCTGGGCACGGACGACCTGGGTCGCGACATCGCCTCGCGCCTGTTCTACGGGGTGCGAGCTTCCTTGGAAGTCGGCATCCTGGCTGTGGCAATGGCCGTGGTCATCGGCACTCCATTGGGCCTGTTGTCGGGATACTGGCCCAAGGCGGATGCGGTCATCGCCCGATTCACCGATGTGGCGCTGGCCTTCCCCTTCCTGATCATCGCGGTCGCCTTCGCCGCCATTGCCGGCGCCAGCCTGCAGAATGCGGCTATGGCCCTGGGGATTGCGCAGATTCCGACTATCGTCCGCGTGGTCCGTGGTGAAACCCTGCGGATCAAGCAGATGAACTTCGTTTCCGCGGCGGTCGCCACCGATGCCTCGCCGCTGAAGATCATGTTCACCCACATCCTGCCCAACTGCGCCAGCGCGATCATCGTCCAGGCGACCGTCATCCTGCCCACGGCGGTAATCGGCGAGGCGATGCTGTCGTTCCTGGGGTTGGGGATCCAGCCGCCCGACCCCAGCCTGGGCATCATGCTCTCCGATGCCCAGCAGTACATCTACCGAGCGCCGTTTGCAGCGGTGTTCCCTGGCCTGGCAATCGTCTTCATCTGCCTGGCCTTCAACCTCTTCGGCGATGCTCTGCGCGATGCGCTGGATCCGAATGCGCGAAAGGAAGCCAAATGACCTACACAATGCCCGATGAGTTCACCACCCGCCCCACTCTCAAGGGCAGTTTCGGCATGTCCGCGTCGACGCACTGGCTGGCTACGGCCAGCAGCCAGGCGGTGTTGGAGCGCGGGGGCAACGCCTTCGACGCCGCGGTCGCAGCCGCCTTCGTCCTCCACGTGGTAGAACCACATCTCAATGGTCCGGGTGGGGATATGACCGGCGTCTTCGTTACCGCCGAGGCGCCGTCCGAGCCAGTGGTCATGAACGGGCAGGGGCCAGCACCGGCCGCTGCGAGCATCGAATCCTACACCGCTATGGGTGTGACCCTGGTGCCGGGAGCCGGCGCTCTGGCGGCCGCAGTGCCCGCAGCGGTGGACGCATGGCTGAAGTTGCTGGAAGAGCACGGTACCTGGGAACTGTCCGATGTGCTGTCGTACGCCATCCACTACGCTGAGGCCGGCCATCCGATCGTCTCCCGGGTGTCCAGCACGATCGCCTCGGTCAAGGAACTGTTCGCCGAACACTGGCCGAGTTCTGCCGCGCACTGGCTACCCGCCGGCGAAGTGCCCGAGCCGGGCACCGTGATGCGCAATCAGGAGTATGCGGATGTGTTGCGCGGCCTGGTGGGGGCGGGGTCGGCCGCAGCGACCAGGGAGGAGCGGATAGCCGCGGCACGTGCCGAATGGCGGAGCGGACGCGTCGCTCACGCGATCGCCGAATTCGTCACGGTTCCGCACCGGCACGCAGATGGCAAGGACCACCCCGGTGTCATCACCTACCAGGATCTGGTGGACGGCCACGCGGAGTTCGAACCCGCTGCCACTGCGACCTTCCGCGGTTACACCATTGCCAAGACCGGTCCGTGGGGCCAGGGCCCCATGCTGCTGCAAGCATTGAAGATCCTCGAGGGATTCGACGATGAGAGGTTGGATCCGTCGACCGAACTCGGTGCCCACACCATTCTCGAAGCCCTCAAGCTCGCCTTGGCGGACCGCGATGTCTACTATGGCGAGGCGGCCGCACGTGATCCGCAGCTTCTGGCAGATCTGCTGTCCGATGAGTACGCGGCCGAGCGTCGCAACCTCATCACCGACACCGCCAGTGCCGAATTCCGTCCGGGTAACCCCGGTGGCCGCACTCCTGTGTTCATGCCGCCATTGGTGACTGCGGAGGAATGGGCGGCCTCGGACGCCGGCCGTGCGGCAACCGCGGGAGTCGGCGAGCCAACGGTCGAACGTGCCACGACCTCGGCCGGCGGAGCCGCTGAGGGCGTGACGGATCCGAACGGAGAACATCGCGGCGACACCTGCCATCTGGACGTCGTCGATCGTTGGGGCAATATGATCTCTGCGACCCCGTCCGGTGGATGGCTGCAGTCCTCGCCGGAGATTCCCGGGCTGGGCTTCTGCCTGGGAACCCGGCTGCAGATGACCTGGCTGGATCCCGAATCGCCCTCGGCGCTGGTTCCGGGGGACCGTCCCCGGACTACGCTGACCCCCACTCTGATCCTCAAGGACGGGGTGCCCGTCTACGCGCTGGGTTCACCCGGTGGCGATCAGCAGGACCAGTGGCAGCTGTCCCTGATCCTGCGCCTGCTGGTTGGCGGTTACGAACCGCAGCAGGCGATCGATGCTCCGATGATCAACACCTCTGCGATGCCCGGATCGTTCTATCCCCGTATCTGGACGCCGGCCGGGGCCGAGGTCGAGGACCGGCTGGGCGAGGACGTCATCGCGGGGCTCGCCGCTCGCGGTCATGCGGTACATCGCGCAGGGGACTGGGCCCTCGGCCGACTGTCCTGCGTGGGCATCGACCCGGCCACCGGGGTGTATCTGGCCGGAGCGAACCCACGGGGCGCCCAGGGATACGCGGCGGGGCGATGAAAGCGATGAGCGAATACGTACTCGAGGTCGAGAACCTCGAAGTCTCCTACGGATCGACCCCTGTGCTGCACGACGTCAGCTTCACCCTGGCACCAGGGGAACGTCTGGGCATCGTCGGCCAGTCCGGATCGGGGAAGTCGACCACTGTTAGCGCGGTGCTGGGCTTGCTGGCCGGTAATGGCCGGATCACCCAGGGGCGGATCCGCTTCGCCGGCGAGGACATTACGAATGCGCCGGATAAGGCGATGCGGCCGTTGCGCGGGACGCGCATCGCCCTGGTCCCCCAGGATCCGATGTCGAATCTCAATCCGACGATGCGCGTCGGCGAACAGATCGCCGATGCGCTGCGTGCCTATGGGATGAGTGATCGAGCGGAGATCGAGCGATCCGTGGTCCGGCTGATGACCGAGGCGGGGATCCCAGACGCCGAGCGGCGCCGGAAGCAGTACCCGCACGAGTTCTCCGGAGGCATGCGGCAGCGCATTCTGATCGCGATCGCCTTGTCGGGTGAACCCGACTTGCTGGTGGCGGACGAACCGACGTCCGCCCTTGACGTGACAGTGCAGAAGCAGATCCTCGACCATCTGCAGAAACTGGTGAGCGAACGCGGTACCTCCTTGCTGTTCATCACCCATGATCTGGGCGTGGCCGGGGACCGGACCGATACGATCCTCGTCATGCACAACGGTCGAGTGGTGGAACGGGGGACTCCACGGCAAGTCCTCCTCCAGCCCGAGGACGACTACACCCAACAGCTGGTCGCAGCGGCACCCAAACTCACGCCCCTGACGGGGGAGTCGACTCGGGTCGATGCCGCGGCAGCGGACGCCGGCTCCGCAGCGGACGCGGCCTCGGCCGCTGCTGTGGAACCAGTCGTCGCGGTCGAAGATCTGACGAAGATCTATCGGCTGCGGGGAGCCGCCGGCTCGGTGACCGCGGTGGACCACGTGTCCTTTACCGCCGACCGTGGCCAGACCACGGCGATCATCGGCGAATCCGGGTCCGGAAAGTCGACTATTGCGAAGATCCTGTTGGGTCTGGAAGAAGCGACTTCGGGTGAGGTTTTCCTGGGCGGGCACCCGGTCCGGACTAAGAGCCGCAGCGAACGGCGCGTGCTCAAACGCTTCGCCCAGCCGGTATTCCAGGACCCGTATTCCTCGCTCAATCCAGCATGGTCGATCGGGGCGATCGTGGCCGAGCCGCTGAACGTGTTCGGCATCGGAACCAAAGCGGAGAGGAAACGGCGAGTCGCCGAGCTCTTGGACCAGGTGGCCCTGCCGGCAGACACCATCGAACGGCACCCCTCCGAATTGTCCGGAGGTCAGCGGCAACGTGTCGCGATCGCCCGTGCGATCTCCTCGCAGCCGGAACTGTTGATCTGCGATGAGGCGGTGTCGGCGCTGGACGTCCTGGTACAGGAACAGATTCTGGACCTGCTGCAGAACCTGCAGGCGGAACTCGGGCTGTCCTGCCTGTTCATCACACATGACCTGGCAGTCGTCGCGAACTTCGCTCAGCACGTCGTCGTATTGCAGCACGGAAAACTGATCGAAACGGGCGAAACCGCGCAGGTGATCGCGCATCCGGCCGAGGAATACACCCGGCGTTTGATCGAAGCCGTGCCCGGTGAAGAATTCACCCATGCGTGATTCTCTTGCCGAACAACTGACCGAACAGTTGCGGCGTGCCATCATATCGGGTGAACTGCAGCCGGGAACCCGTCTGACGGAGAAGGCCCTGGGGGAACGCTTCGGCGTTTCCCGGGTGCCGATCCGGGAGAGTCTGCGCACGCTGACTGCGGACGGGTTCGTGGAATCGCGGGCTTATGCCGGATCCACCGTGAGCCGCCCGCCGGCCGATGAAGCGGAGGATCTGTTCGCAGTGAGGATCGTGCTGGAATCGACGACCGCGCGGCGCGCAGCCGAACGCGCCGCGCGGCAGTCGGCGAACGGCGCGCCGGAAGTCGGCTGGTTCGACATCCGAAAACAGTTGGCCGAGGTGCTGCAAGCAGGTGACACGGCCATTGCGGAACACGACTATCGGAGGTTGGCCGAGCTGAATATGCGCTTCCACCTCCTGATCGCCGAACTCAGCGGCAGGGAGACCCTGACGGCTCTGCTGCGACAGATATCGGGCAAATTGGAATGGCTTTACGCCCTGACGGTTGAACATCGCGGGATCTCCTCTTGGGAGGAGCATCGGCCGATTCTGGCGATGATCGATGCCGGCCAGGCTGGAGAGGCGGGTGCAGCACTGGGCGAACATGTGCAGCGCTCGCGCGATTCCTATCTGACACTGGTGGCCCAGGGGAGCGCAATGGACCACGAATGACCGGGACGGAGCGACTCCCTCCGCCGAGACTCCCTCAGCAGAAGGCCTCGTCGACGGGCACCTGCAGGCCGATCGCCAAACGGTTCGTCTTGTTCGCGGCCGCGACGATCGCCTGGAGTTCTGCGAGCTGTTCGTTCGTCGCGCCCTTGGACTGGGCGGCGGCGGTATGGGACCGGACGCAGTAGGTGCAGTTGTTCGTGCTGGAGACCGCGACGTAGATCAGTTCCTTGACCAGGGGGTCGAGGCTGGTGCCGGGGCCCATGAGCTCCTTGAGTTCGCCCCAGGTGCGCTCCAGGTTCGCCGGGTCGTTGGCCAAGACGCGCCAGAAGTTGTTGATGAAGTCGGTGTTGCGGGTAGCACGGATATCGTCGAAGACGGCCCTGGCGCGCGGGTCAAGGTCGGCATCGTCGAGCAGCGGGAGAATGGGTGAATACTGTTCCATCGAGGGCTCCTTCGTCACACGGGAATGGGTAGTCGGGTCCAAAGTGCGGCCCAGTCCAACGGTACTGCAGTCCGGCGGCTGGGGCCGGGCGCTTCAGCTGTTGGGCACGAAGGCGAAGACACGGGTCGGGAAGTCGGTGCCGCCGACGATTCGCGGCACTCCCACCGCGATGACGGCACCGGTGGCCGGCAGCTGGTCGACGTTGATCAGGTTCTCCAGATGCCACAGCCCGGCCGGGTGGGTGACCTCGCGGTGCACGGGGAAGTGCGGCATATCGCCGGGGTCGATCCCCAGTGTGTCGACGCCCAGGCCCACGACGCCCCGCTCCACCAGGATCCGGGAGGCCTCGATGCCGAAGCCGGGGAACTTCAGATCATCGGTGGTCTCCGATCCCGCGTACTTGAGTTTGTCCGCATTGTGCCTGGCCCACCCGGATTCGATCAGGACGGCGGTGCCGGGCTGGATCGGGCCGTTGGCTTCCTCGAAGGCGGCGATGTCGGCGGGTTCGACGATGGCGTTCGGGTTCTCCTCGGCCTTGTCGCGGATGTCGATGACTGCAGCGGCCAGGACCAGTTCGTCGATGCCGATGGTCGAGGTGTCCGCCCCGCCTGGGACGAAGTGCTCCGGTGCATCGAAGTGGGTGCCCGCATGTTCGAACGTGGTCACCAGGCGGGCATGGTAGCCGTCGGTGTCATGGTGGACGGCGTCGGTGAATTCCACGGCCGGCGCGCCGGGCCAGATGACGGAATCCGGACCAAGGGCCTCGGTCAGGTCGACTAGGTGGAAACCGTGGGTGAAGTTCGCGAAGGCGGCGTCGCGGGCCGCGCGGCCGTTGGCGTTCGTCCGGAGTGGTTCCGATCAGTTCGGTTCGGGCTTGATCGTGCGCAGCCACAGCGATGTCGAATCGACATGACTGTGCATGGCCGACATCGCGCCCAGCGCATCGTGCTCGACGATCGCGCGCACGATCGCGCGGTGCCCGATCAGGCTCTCCAATGCGGCATCGGCATTCGCGATCATGTTGTAGTGGCGGCTGCGCGACCGGATCACCTGGGCGATCGTCGCGGCCGATTTGTTTCCCGCGGCATCGCAGATGAGCGCGTGGAACTCCTCGTCCAGATCCTGCTTGTGTTCCCTGTCCGCGCTCGCGGGGACCTCCATTTCGGCCAACAGGCCGCGCAGCCGGAACACGAGCTCCTCATCGGCCAGTGTGGCCGCCTGGGCTGCGGCCTGCGCCTCGAGCGCCTTGCGGATCTCCAACAACTCGATCAGCCCGTCCAGCGGCACGACGTCGACGGTGAAGGCCAGGCCCTTGAGCAGCTCACTGGGCTGCAGGCTCGACACATAGGTACCGGAACCGTGTTTGACCTCGATCAGCCCGTACCCCTGGAGTTCGCGCAGGGCCTCGCGTAGCACGCCACGGGACACACTCAGCTGTTCGCACAGGCGCGGTTCGGCCGGCAGCTTCTGCCCGGGAGACAGTCTGCCCAGGGAGATCTCCGAGCGGAAGTAGTCGATGACGGGGGATGACTGGGTCATACTTCAAGGTTACCTTTGATCGGCTCTGTGCTCGCCGGAATGGGGGACTGAACCAGCATATTCCGGTGAGTCATCAGATGAATTCGAACGATCAATTTGCGATAACCCTCACACTGGCGTAGTTTTCCGTGGTGTACCTAACAGAGACATAGGATGTATTGGGGAGTTAATGACCGACGACAACTTGGCCGGTTTCGACGCGGTACTGCCGCAGAGCTGGGCCGACATCGATGCCCGCCCGCTGCCCGGCTGGTATCCAGGGGCGAAGTTCGGCATCTTCATCCACTGGGGCGTATTCTCCGTGCCGGCCTGGCGGACGCTGAAGAATGAACAGTTCGGGTCCTACGCCGAGTGGTACTACGCCAGCGTCTACGGCAAGTACCGAAATGCGGACACGGGCTTCCACGACGCCATGTTCCCCGGCCGGGACTATCACGATCTGGCCGAGGGCTTCGGCGCCGAACTGTTCGACCCACATTCCTGGGCGGAGCTCTTCCGCCGGGCCGGCGCCCGTTATGTGGTGCTGACCTCGAAGCACCACGACGGCTTCTGCCTGTGGCCCACCGCTAACCGGCACAAGACCGAATGGAACGCCGGCGCCATCGGCCCCAAGCGGGATCTGGTGGGTGATCTGAGTGAGGCGGTGCGCGAGGCGGGCCTGAAGATGGGGCTGTACTATTCGATCCCCGAATGGGAGACGAACACCTCGCACCGGATGAATGGCGAGCACTTCATCCCCAAGGCCGACGCCGAGCGCTACGGTATTCCCGAGGCCGACTACCCGCGTGAGATCCTGCACCAGCAGTGGGTCGAGTTCAATGAGCGCTACGCACCCTCTGTCATCTACACCGACGGCGGAGAATGGGACTTCCCGGAGGAATACACCGACACCCGCAGGATGCTCACCTGGCTCTACACGCAGGCGCCCAATAAGGACGAGGTCGTCGTCAACGACCGTATCCACGTGGGCATGCCCGGTATCCACGGCGACATCTACTCCACCGAGTACCAGGATGTCGAGGGCTTCGGGCAGACCCACCCCTGGGAGGAGTCCCGCGGGATCGGCGGCTCCTACGGCTTCAACCGCGCGGAGAACATCGAAGACTACGCCTGTGCCGCGGAGCTGGCGACGATGCTGGCGCGCACTGTGGCCGGCGGCGGCAATTTCCTGCTCAATGTGGGCCCCACAGCCGACGGCCGGATCGACAACGTCCAGCAGGAACGGCTGCTCCAGCTGGGCGCCTGGTTGGAGACGGCCGGGGCCGCGATCTACGATTCGCAGCCGAGCCCAGACGTTCACGCGGCACCCGGGACGGGTGTCGAGGGTGCCGGGGCCGAGGCCTCGGCCCGGGGAGAGGTCTTCGTCACCGCAGCGGCCGGCAACCGCTATGCAATTGTGCCCGGCCGGCCGGCCGAGGTCGCGCTGACGGTGGAGCCGGGGACCTCGGTCACCGGCTGGAAACTGCTGGGAGCCGAACCGGATGCCGCGCAGCAACTGCTCGACGTGCGGGTCGACCAGGCGACGGGGGAGAAGGGCAGCGTGACCATCCGGCTGAGCCCCGCCGCCCGGTGGACGGCCTCGGCCAGCGAGCCGATGCCGCTGGTAATCGAACTGGAGGTGGATGAAGCATGACGGGGAAGCCTAACCAAGTGGACGCCGCGCCGGGCCCTCAGCCGGAACCGGGGCAGGACGCCGCACGCACAGTCAAGACGCCGGGGCTGCTGCTCGCGCTGTCCCCGCTGCTCGTCATGTTCGCGGTGATCGTCGGCGGCGTGGTCTGGTTGGACCTGCGGGTCGAGGTGCTGCTGCTGATAGCGGCGGCCTACGCCACGGTCCTGGCCCTGTGCCTGGGGCACAAATGGCAGGAGATCCAGGACGAATGGGTGGTGAAGTTCTCCAAGGCCTTCCCCGCGATCCTCATCGTCCTGTGCGTGGGCGTGGTAATCGGGTCCTGGGTGGTCAGCGGCACGATCCCGCTGCTGGTCTACTTCGGTATCACCGTCATCAGCCCCAAGTTCATCATCGTCACCGCCTTCCTGGTCACGCTCATCCTGTCGGTGGCAACCGGCACCTCCTGGGGTTCCGTCGGCACGGTGGGCGCCGCCTTCATGGGCGTGGCCGTGGCGATGGGCGCGCCGCTGCCGGCGGTGGCCGGAGCCCTGGTATCCGGCGCGTACTTCGGCGATAAGATGTCGCCGCTGTCCGACAGCACCAACCTGTCCGCGGTCGCCGCGGGGGTCAACCTGTACAAGCACATCCAGCACCTGATGCTGACCACCGGCCCCGGCGCCATCGTGTGCATCATCGTCTACACGATCGCGGGCTTCTGGTCGGCCGGCAACGCACCGGCGAACGCCGGGGACATGGGCGAATTCCTGGGTCAGCTGCAGGGCCTGTTCCATATGAGCATGCCGGTGGCACTGTTGCTGCTGGTGCCCGTGGCGATCATCGTGGTCGGCTCCGTCATGCGCCTGCCAACGGTGCCGGTCATGCTGGTCTCGGCCGCATCCGCCGCAGTGCTGGCGGTGACGGTGCAGGGCTTCAAGCTGCAGGACACGATCGAGGCCCTGATGTCCGGATTCACGCTGGACATGTTCGCCTCATCGGGCAACACCTCGGTGGACACCTCGAAGCTGGTCGAGGCGATCCCCACCCTGTTGGAGCGCGGCGGAATGGAGTCGATGACGAATATCTTCATGGTCGTCGTCTGTGCCTTCGGGTTCGTCGCGGCCCTGACCGTTTCCGGGGCCCTGGACGTGGTGATGGCGGCGCTCATGAAGATCGTGCACACCAACGGCCAGCTCATCCTGGTCACGGTGATCGGCGGGATCGTGCTGATCGCGGCGACCGTGACCTCCACCGTGTCCTTCCTGATCCTGGGCGGGATGCTGCGCCAGGAGTACATCAAGCGGGGTCTGGAGGCCAGGAACCTGGGACGGACCATGGAGGATTCGGTCACGGTGGTCGAGCCGATCATCCCGTGGACCCTGGCCGGTGTGTACATGGCGTCCGCCCTGGGTGTGCCGACCCTGCAGTACGCGCCGTGGGCGATCCTGTGTTATTCCGGCGTGTTCTTCGCCCTGCTCTGGGGCTTCACCGGCTGGTTCGTCTCCAAGATCACTGAGAAGAGCGATGACTGGGAGGAGTACCAGAAGGTGCTGGCGCGCAGCTAAGCCTGCTGCAGCCATGAAAACACGTCGTTCCCCCGGAAACACGCTGCTATAGAAGCGTGTCTCCGGGGGAACGACGTGTTTGGGGGTGGGGTCAGGAAGCAGTCAGCCCCAGGCCGTCCAGTGCGTCCTCCAGGCGGCGGACGGTGCCGTCGATGTCGCCCAGCTTGTCCAGGCCGAACAGGCCCAGCCGGAAGCTGGCGAAGTCGGGCCCCTCATCGCACTGCAGCGGCACGCCCGAGGCGATCTGCAGACCCACCTTCTTGAACGCCGCACCGGACTGGACCTCGGCAGCGTCCACCGGCAGGCCCGAAGCATAGGCGACGACCACGCTGGGAGCCGCGAAGTCATCGGCCGCGACGGAATCGATCCCGCGCGCCTTGCACACGCCGCGCACCCGTTCGCCCAGCTCCGCCTGCGCCGCGGCCAGCTTGTCCAGGCCGAAGCGCTCGGCCTCCAGCATGAGCTCGGCATTGTGCGCCAGAGAATCCGTGGGCATCGTCGCGTGGTACGGCGTGCCACCGGAGACATAGGAGTCGGCGATCGACAGCCACTTCTTCAGATCGATGGCGAAGCTGCTCGACTCGCTTGATTCCACGGCAGCGCGCCCTGCCTCACTGAGCATGACGTAGCCGGCGCAGGGCGAACCGGACCAGCCCTTCTGCGGCGCGCTGATGAGCACGTCCACGCCCAGTTCGCGCATCGAGGCCCACGTGGCACCCGAGGCCACACAGTCCAGCACGAACAGGCCACCCGCCGCGTGGGCCGCCTGGGCCAATGCGCGGATGTAGTCATCGGGCAGGATGATGCCCGCAGCGGTTTCCACATGCGTGGCGATTACGACGTCGGGGCGGCCGGCCTCGATCGCGGCGACGACCTGGTCGACCGGGGTGGGTGCCCAGCCTGCGTGTGGGTCATCGGACACCGGGGCGGCCTTGAGGACCTCGGTCGCAGCGGCGATCTTCCCGGCTTCCAGGATCTGGCTCCAGCGGAAGGAGAACAACCCATTGCGCTGGATCAGCACCTTCTTGTCCGTCATCAGCTGTCGGGCAACGGCCTCCATCGCATAGCTGCCGCCACCGGGCACGATCGCCACGGCATCCGCGTCATAGGCGGACTTCAGGATCCGGATGATGTCCTGCATGACACCGGTGAAGCGCTTGGACATGTGGTTGAGCGAGCGATCGGTGAACACCACCGAATACTCCAGTAGACCGCCCGGATCCACATCATCGTGCGGCAGGCGGGTGGGCTGTGCTGGTGCGTTATCTGTCATTTCCTCTACCTTCGTGGACTGCTCTAAGGACGTGCGCGTACTCGGACCGGTGTGCCCGGGGCCGTTTCGGACTCAGTGGTTCTGCCGTGGGACCGGCCCCGTCTGAGCCAGCCGCTGGTACTTCACCGCCGGCTCCAAGACCATTCCATCACCCAACTGGGACACCATGGAACGCTGGATCTCCTGCCATGGGGTCTGGCTGGCCGGATAGGAGTATCCGCCGGCAGCATCGAGTAGGACCTTGCGCTCGCGTAGTTCGGCGGCGTCGACCAGCAGGTCGACCCGGCCGGCGCCCACATCCACGCGCAGCCGGTCGCCCGTGCGGACCACGGCCAGAGTCGCCCCGGGGGCCGCGGCCTCGGGCGAACAGTTCAGGATCGACGGCGAGGCCGAAGTCCCCGACTGCCGGCCGTCGCCGATGCACGGCAGTACATTGATACCGGCGTTGATGAGCCGGGCCGGCGGATGCATGTTGACGACCTCGGCCGCACCGGGATAGCCGATCGCGCCCGTGCCGCGCATGATGAGGATCGAGTGCTCGTCGATGTTGAGGTCCTCATCGTCGATCCGGGCCTCGTAGTCCTCTGGCCCGTCGAAGACCACGGCGCTGCCCTCGAAGGCATCGGGATCGTCCGGATTGCGCAGATAGCGCTGGGTGAATTCCTCCGAGGCGACGGACAGCTTCATCACCGCATTGTCGAACAGATTGCCCGTCATCACCTGGAAACCGGCCGCGGGCACCAGCGGGTCGGCCACCGTGCGGATGACCTCGCGGTCGATCACCTGCGCATCCCGGCAGTTCTGGCCGATGCTCTGGCCGTTGACCGTGGGTGCGTCCTCGTGGATCAGGCCCGCGGCCATGAGTTCATTGACCACGGCCGGCACGCCGCCGGCGCGGAAGAACTCCTCGCCCAGGAAGCGCCCCGCCGGCTGCATGTCGACGATGCAGGGGATGTCGCGCCCGTAGTGCTGCCAGTCCTCGAGCGTCAGATCCACGCCCAGGTGCTTGGCGATCGCGATCAGATGCCAGGGAGCGTTCGTCGACCCGCCGATCGCGCTGGTCACGCGGATGGCGTTGATGAAGGCATCGCGCGTCATGATGTCAGATGGCTTCCGGTCCGCCAGCACCATCTCCACGATCCGCTTGCCCGTCTCATAGGCGATCGTGGGCCGCTGCTGATAGGGCGCGGGAATCGCCGAACACCCTGGCAGGCTCATGCCAAGGGCCTCGGCCACCGCATTCATCGTCGAGGCGGTGCCCATCGTATTGCAGTGCCCGATTGAGGGCGCCGAGGACGTCACCATCGTCTGGTATTCCGCCTTGGAGATCTGGCCGGCGGCGTACTGCGCCCTGGCCTCCCACAGGATCGTGCCAGAGCCCATCCGCCGGCCCTTGTGCCAGCCGTTGAGCATGGGCCCGCCGGAGAGCACGATCGCCGGGATGTTCATGGTCGCGGCCGCCATCAGCTGCGAGGGCGTGGTCTTATCGCAGCCGGTGGTCAGCACCACGCCGTCGATCGGATAGCCGTGCAGGGTCTCCACCAGGCCCAGATAGGCCAGATTCCGGTCGAGCGCCGCGGTGGGGCGCCGGCCCGTTTCCTGGATCGGGTGGACGGGGAACTCGAAGCAGATGCCGCCGGCCTCCCTGATGCCTTCCCGCACGCGCTTGGCCAGGTCCAGGTGGTGGCGGTTGCAGGGGGCCAGATCGCTGCCGGACTGTGCGATGCCGATGATCGGCTTGCCGCTTTGCAGTTCGTCGGCGGACAGCCCATAGTTCAGATACCGTTCCAGTGAGGTGATGGTCGAGTTCGGATCGTCCGGATTGTCGAACCATTCCTGACTGCGCAGCGGCAGCTTCGGATTGCGCCTGTGCAGGTCCGCCTCCGTGATCCCCGTGCGCTCATCCGTGCCGGTTGGTGCGTCTGCGCGTCTTTGCGCGTCGCCGGTGTCCATGCTGAAATCATCGCCCTTCCATGACAGGCTGGTCATCGTGAGTAATGAGAATCACGCTAACAGATAGCACGGACGTTGATACTTGTAGGGATGGTTTCCATCCAGGGTGTGACCCAGGCACTGACTGGCCACCACAGTGTGTGCCTTTGCCGTGATCTGTCCACCCACCAGGGAATCATCGAGTGTCCCGACCGGACG
>NZ_JANIJY010000018.1:0-63919 GCF_024580695.1 Brevibacterium sp. 91QC2O2
CAACGGAAGACTCGAGCACCTCCGAGGCTCCGCCCTCGGCTTCCGGAACCTGACCAACTACGTTGCACGCAGCCTCCTGGAAGCAGGGGGATTCAGACCCCAACTACACTCCCAAATCGGATGAGCCCCTTGCCGTTGGTGCCGCCGGTGATGGCCTTCTGGGTCATGCCCTTGGAGACCTCGTTGGCGAGGTTGCGGGAGTAGAACTCCGCGATCGTGGACATGATGCCGTGCAGCAGCATCCCCGACGGGGTCTCATCGATGTTCTCCGTCGCGGACACCAGCAGCACCCCGGCCTCTTTGAGCGCGAGGTGGATCGCGACATCATCGGCACGGTTGCGGGCGAGGCGGTCGACCTTGTGGACGATGCAGTACGCGACCGGGTGGGTCTTGACGTACTCGATCATCTCCATCAGCGCGGGGCGATCGGCCTTGCGGGCGGACTCGCCCGCATCGACGAACTCCTCGATCACGACCGCGCCGAGGTCTTGGGCCTTGCGGAGGTTCGCCTCGCGCTGCGCGGGGATCGAGAAGCCCTCGTCCCGTCCGCCCTTGGAGGCCTGCTCCTTGGTGGACACGCGCAGGTAGGACACGGCGAGCGTGGTGGTCTCGCCGATCTGGCTCAGGTCGAACGATGGCGGCCCCGCCGGGGCCAGGCAGTCAGTGTCTCCGGGCGTGCCGGAGAACGTATTCGCAGTGGACACGGGTCGTGTTTCCTTCCCCACAGGTGGGGCCAACACGAGCTGGAGAAACCTGCTCGTGCGGTGCGACAGTAAGGAAACAACAAGACCCGGAAACCACCCTTGCGGGTGGTGATAGGTAGTGCCCCGAAGGGCTCAGCAAGAAGGTCGTACCACGGCGATCCGGTACCCGGTCCGCCGCTGGCGACGTACATCGATTCTACCTCGGAGCTCCGGACTCGTCACGGGCACCGGACGGCCGGTCGGCGAGCCCCGGCGACTCCGCAGCCGTGCTGCCCGGGTCTGGGGCGCTATGAGCGGTGTGGGCGTCGCGGGCGCGGGCCTGGGCCATCCCGATGAACAGCCGCGCGAGCTGGTGCAGGTCCGGGCTCTGTCGTGGTTCGGCTTGCACCCGGTGGTTCTTCATGCGCGGCGGCGGGGTGCTGGAGCGGGTCACTGCTCGTCTCCTTCCGCATAATCGATCCCGGCGAAGAAGGAGTCCTCGACGGCTTTGCTGCGGGCGACCTGCTCGATCACGTACTGCACGAAGTCGGCGCGACGGTCCTCGATCGGGGTGTCCTCGACGGTCGGGGCGGGTGGTTCGCCGGGCCAGGCGGTCTGTCGGGAGGGCCGGTCGCGGTCCAGTCGGGTGCCGGATGCGGCGACCCAGTCGCGCAGCCGCTGGCGAGCGGCAGCGAAGTCGCGGTGCCAGCCGATCGGGGCGCTGGCGTTCTGCTCGGGGTCGTAGGCGGCGAGCCAGTGCAGGTGCAGCGCGGACAGCTCCCAGAGCAGTTCGGGGTGGCGGTGCCACAGCGGCGGGATCACCGAGGCCGGCAGGGCGTAGGTGTGACGGAGCCATTCGACCCACCGGTTCAGGGCGAGCCATTCCTGCTCCAGGTCGTGTGAGAGCAGCAGGTTCCAGTTCACCGGCCGCGGCGGCCCAGGCACGTCATCGCCCGCGCCTGCCGGGTCGAATGCGTCGTCCAGGTCGTCCCAGTCCTCCGGCTCCACCGGATCAGCAGGTGTCGTGGTGTCGTCGTTCATGATGTCCGCCCCTTCTCACAGGGCCCGGGCGGGCTGCACGGTCTTGGGCTGTTCGGGTTCCGGGGCGCTGAACTCGACGGCGCGTTCGGGCCCGGCCTGCTTCGGGGGCTCCATCTGCGACAGCCGGCGCGACGTGCCGACCTCGGTGTTCATGCGGGAGGCGTCATGTCCGAGCCGGTTCGCGATGAACTCGTTCGACTCGACGCCGGTCTTCGGGTTGGTGCTCGGCTTGAGGGTGCCGTGTGCGATGAACCAGTCCTGCTTGGCGAGCTTCGCGTACCCGGCCTCGGCCGCGCCCCGGAAGGCGACGACGTCGTGGAAGGTGGTCGGCAGCTTGATCCGCGACCCGTCCGGGGCATACTCGTGGTGCTCCTGCCCGGCCTTGAAGTACAGGCGTGGCACCCCGTCGTGGTACGTCCGCTTCGGGGTCGAGGCGACGAACCCGTAGAACGCTTGCCCGAGTTCCGGATCCGGCTGCTGAGACTGCTGCTGCTCGTCCATCGTGTGCTCCCGTAGGTCTGCTCAGGCCGCGCACCTCTGACGTGGGCGGCTTCAGCAGGCAGGTGCACTCACCCGACCCTGCGAGCTCCGCGACGGAATCAGCTCTGGTGGACGTTGTGGAGGAGCTGTTCGACCTCGGCCCGATCCGCAGCGAGCTGTGTCCCGTCGGGGCGGGTGGGCCAGCCGCGCAGATCGGTGATGATCGGCGGCGCGGATCGGAGCAGCGTGACGGCGGTGCCGAACGGGAGCGTCCTGATCCGGTCCGGGGGCAGGATCAGCACCCGGCGGATCGAGCGCTGGTTGGAGCGGGAGCCATAGTCGCCGACCGTGGTGGAGTCGGTCAGCTCGTCGCGTTCCCCGATCAGCGTGGACAGGTCTTGGAGATCACGACTGTTGGAGGCGCCGCCGAGGAGGACTTTCACGATGGAGGCATCCCAGATCGCGCCGGCCTGGTGCTCGTTCCACTTGTCCCGGGCTTGGGCGAGGGACTGGAGCACCGCGAGGGTGGTGATCCCGGTGCCGCCGCCTTCGGCCATCAACGTCGGCAGCGACGGCAGCGGGGCGAGGTTGCCGATCTCGTCCAGGGCCAGCAGCATCGGCGGGTCGAGCCTGGCCCCGGTGGAGCGGGCGGCGAGTCGGCGGGCGGTCTCGATCAGATCCTCCACCAGCGCGGCGACCAGCGCGGCACTGTTGCCCGCTCCGGCACCGGTCGCGAGGAGGAACAACGTGCCGCGGTCGCGGATGAAGGCTTCTGGGTCGAACTCCTCGCCCTCTGCCGGGGAGACCGCATCGAGCACCCGCGGGTCTGCGAGGGCAGCCAGGGAGAGGGAGACGCCTTGCAGATCGAGTCTCGGGTGCGCGGATCGGAGTCGATCATCGAGGCGAGCGAGTCCGCCCACCCGGTCGCGGCCTGCGGGTGGTTGGTGAGGATCGCGACCGCATCCGCCGCGCTCGTGGGGTCGAGCGTCCACCGGAACAGCTCGACCGGCGACCGGCCATCCAGGGCGGCGGCGTGCAGCAGGGCTTGGAGTGCTGCCCGGGTCTTGCCTTCCCAGAAGTCGCCGCCCTCGACCCCGCCTGAAGAAAGGCCGGTGGCGGAGGCGAGGCCGGCGGCGCGGATCATCGCGGTCTGCGGGGACTCGCAGCCCCGGATCGGTGACCACCGCAGCCCGGCGGGGAGGCCTTCGGCGAGGTGCTGCGGGTCGAACACCGCGACCGGGCCGACACGCTTTCTCGCGCGCAGGCAGGCGGTGAGGTTGTCCGGGCGGGTGCTGGTGGTGACGACGGCGCCGGGAGCGTCGAGGATCGCGGGGATCACCAGGTGCAGGCCCTTCCCGGAGCGGGGCGGGCCGATCAGCAGGATCGAGTCCTCCACGCTCGCCCACACCTCGCACCGCCGCGACTGCCCCAACCGGTACCCGACATCCACCGGACGCGGATCATCAAGCGCGGGTCGGAGGGTGCTGGCGCGGCGCATCAACGCCCGTGCCGACGCCGTCTGGGCGACCTCGTGCCCGGTCGCGACGCCTGCCTGCCGGTGCGGGTCGGCGGCGGCCTGCCGCGTCATCCTCCGGAACAGTCGCGATGCCCAGATGCCGGCCGCGGCGAGGGCGCCGAGCATGACGGTGGTGACGATCCAGTAGACGACCGGGTTCAGGTCGTCAGCGCCGAGCTGCCCGCCCGGATCACCGGGATCGAAGAACACGGCAATGCCGCCGGTCGCGCCTGCGGTCGGTTGGTCGGTGCCGGTGAGGAATGCCGCCACGCTGCCGGCGGCGCGCAGCACGAACGCGACCCCGATGATTCCGCCGATGGCGATGAGGACGAGGTTGGTCAGCTCGTCTCCCATCGCCCCGCTCCCGGGGCGGGTCTGGGGGCCGGTCACGACAGGCCCCGGATCGCAATCGCACCCGAGACTCGCCCGACCAGCACCACCTCGTCCGCTTTCACAGCGGCGATGGTCCTGGGATCCAGGAGCGCGCGGACGTGCCCTTCGTAGGTGGCGTCGGTGCGGGCGATGATCAGCGCGACCGCCACGTCTTCTCCGGCGATGAACCCGTCACCACCGTCGACCTCAACCAGTGCTGCGGGCCGGCCCCGACGCCGCGACGGCCGCGCGGATTCCGGGGCCGGGTCGGGCTGCACGACCGGGCGATGGGCGGCAGGGAGGATGTCGGTGAACCTGGTGCCGTCGCTCTCGTGGACGGTCACCCGCACCGGGAACGCCCGCTCCATCGTGGCCAGGTCAACGATCTGCCCGAACATCCCCCGCCGCCACGCCTCCACCCCATCCGGCGGAGCCAGCTCCTGCCCATCGAGCCGCGCGGTCAGCGTGCCATCGGACTGGACGTCGAGTACGAGCAGCGGCACCGACACCGGCACGACTGCCGCGGAGGAGCGATCGGGGGCATCAGGAAGAGGTCTCATACCCGCAGGTGCGCCCGCCCGCCCGTGCCAGGCCCGGCTTCATCGACGCGCTACACGCTGGCCTGAGACGAAGAACCCCTACCTGCTCGTTACCACCCAGACCGCGCCCCGTCTCTCGCCGCCCAGCCGGAACTTCCCCTGGAAGAAAGCCGGTGTCACCGCCCAGGCGCTGCGCACCGACCGGATTCTCTACGAAGTCGAGCAGACCGGCGGCGACATCCGACGCATCTGCGACCTCTTCGGCATCAGCGTCGAGGGAGCCCTGCGCTACACCGTCACCGATCAAGGCACTCTTGAGGCCAGCCCGATCGATCATCTGCCCGAGCGTGCGGCGAGGTGAACACCGGGCAAACACTTCGCGGCGGGCGACGATCCCACTTGCGGGCTGATTCGATGAGTGTGAATATAGAAGCATGTCGATGCAACAGGTAGTGATTGTCGGGTCTGGTCCGGCGGGATATACGGCCGCGGTGTACGCGGCTCGGGCGGGGCTTGCGCCGGTGGTGATCGCGGGGTCGGTGTCGGCGGGTGGTTCGCTGATGACGACGACCGAGGTGGAGAACTTCCCGGGGTTCACGGACGGGGTGCAGGGTCCGGATCTGATGGAGTCGATGCGGGCGCAGGCCGAGCGCTTCGGCGCCCGCATCCTCCTCGATGACGCGACCCGCATCGACCTGGCTGGCGCCGTCAAGAGGATCGAGACGGGTGCGGGCGAGACCTTCGAGGCGCGCAGTGTGATCCTCACCACCGGCTCCGCCTACCGCAAGCTCGGGCTGCCCGAAGAGGAGCGGCTGTCGGGGCACGGCTTGTCGTGGTGCGCGACCTGTGACGGATTCTTCTTCCGCGACCAGGAGATCGCCGTCATCGGCGGCGGGGACTCCGCGATGGAGGAAGCCTTGTTCCTGACCCGCTTCGCGTCGAAGGTGACGATCGTGCACCGGCGTGAGGCGTTCCGGGCGTCGAAGATCATGGCCGAGCGGGTGCTCGCGGATCCGAAGATCGAGGTCTCCTGGAACAGCGAGGTCGCGGGCATCCTTGGCGAGACCCGCGTCGAGGGCCTCCGGTTGCGCGACACCGGCACCGGCGAGGAGCGCGTCCTGCCCGTGACCGGGGTGTTCGTCGCGATCGGACACGACCCGCGCTCGGAGCTGCTGACCGGCCAGGTCGACCTCGACGACGACGGCTACGTGCTCGTCGAGCACCCCACGACCGCGACGAACCTGCCGGGCGTGTTCGCCGCCGGGGATCTCGTCGACCGCCGTTACCGGCAGGCGATCACCGCCGCGGGGACCGGGTGCGCTGCCGCCCTCGACGCGCAGCACTTCCTCGCCGGCCTGCCTGCCGAGGACCTTGATTCTGAACTTCTGGAGGTGTCCGCATGAGCGCGACCATGACCGTGACCGATGCCACGTTCGAGGCCGAGGTGATCCAGTCCGATCTCCCTGTGGTGGTCGATATCTGGGCGGCCTGGTGCGGGCCGTGCAAGGCGATCGCCCCGATCCTGGAAGACCTCGCCGGCGAGTACGACGGCCGGGTGAAGATCGTCAAGCTCGACGCCGACCAGAACCCCGATGCCGTGATGGCGGCGGGGGTGACGTCGATCCCGACGCTCGGCTTCTACCGGGATGGTGAGCGCGTGGACGTGCTCATCGGCGCGCACCCGAAGCCCGTCATCGCAGGCAAGATCGAGAGCCTGATCGCATGAGTACCGCAACTACTGTTCGCGTCAAGCCCGCGCGCCTCTCCACCCTCGACCGGTGGCTGCCTGTGTGGATCGGCCTCGCCATGGTCGCGGGCCTCCTGCTCGGCCGCTTCATCCCGGCACTCTCCGAGATGCTCGCCCGCATGGAGGTCGGCGGCATCTCGGTGCCGATCGGGCTCGGCCTGCTCGTCATGATGTACCCGGTGCTCGCGAAGGTCCGCTACGACAAGGTCGCCGCCGTCACCGGCGATAAGAAGCTCCTCGTCTCCTCCCTGATCTTGAACTGGCTGGTCGGCCCGGCCGTGATGTTCGCGCTCGCGTGGGTCTTCCTCCCGGATCTGCCCGAGTACCGCACCGGCCTCATCATCGTCGGCCTGGCCCGCTGCATCGCGATGGTGGTGATCTGGAACGACCTCGCCTGCGGCGACCGCGAAGCGACCGCCGTGCTGGTGTTCATCAACTCGGTGTTCCAGGTGATCGCGTTCTCGCTGCTCGGCTGGTTCTACCTCACCATCCTGCCGGGCTGGCTCGGCCTCGACACCCAGGGACTGGACGTCTCGGTCGGGCAGATCGCGCTCAACGTGCTCGTCTTCCTCGGCGTCCCGCTCCTGGCGGGGTTCCTCACCCGCTACTTCGGCGAGCAGGCGAAGGGGCGCGACTGGTACGAGGGGAAGTTCATCCCCGTGATCGGCCCGTTCGCGCTCTATGGTCTCCTTTTCACGATCGTGCTGCTGTTCGCCCTGCAGGGCGAGGCGATCACGTCGCAGCCGTGGGATGTCGCACGGATCGCGCTGCCACTGCTGGCGTACTTCGCGATCATGTGGTTCGCAGGACTCCTGCTCGGCAAGGGCATCGGCCTGAACTACGCCCGCTCGACCACGCTCGCGTTCACCGCAGCGGGCAACAACTTCGAGCTCGCGATCGCGGTCGCCATCGGCACCTTCGGTGCGACCAGCGGGCAGGCCCTCGCCGGTGTCGTCGGCCCGCTGATCGAGGTGCCCGTGCTCGTCGGCCTCGTCTACGTCTCCCTGTGGGCCGCCCGCAGCTGGTTCCACACCGATCCCTACGCCGTGGAGGCACGCTCATGACCGACACCCTCGCAGCCGGTGACGAGGTTTGCGCGCCCAGCGCCGCACCGGCCATCGGCGCCGAGATCGCGCAGGCTCTCGCGGGCACGCTCAAAGCCCTCGCCGATCCGCTGCGGCTGCGGATGCTCTCGGCGATCGCGACCGATCCGCGCGGCGAGTCCTGCGTGTGCGATCTCGCCGAACTCGCCGACGTCTCCCAGCCCACCGTCTCCCACCATCTGAAGGTCCTCAAGACCGTGGGGCTGCTCGATTCCGAACGGCGCGGCACCTGGGTCTGGTACTCCATCCCCGTCGATCGGCGCGGGGCGGTGACCGCGCTGCTGGAGGCCTTCGCCCCCGCAGTGGTCGCCCCCGCCTCGACGACTCCGTCTGCGGACTTCGGGGAGTTCGCCGACATGGATGCGCACATCACCCATCTCGCCGCGGATCTCGCCGCCCGCACCCCGGAACTGCCGGCGGCGACGGTGACCGGGATCGTGCGCGACTCCTTCACCGCGCTGGCGAGGTCGGCGAAGATCACCCGCTACCTCGTCCCGCTGACCGAGCGGTTCGCCAAGCAACGCCTCGCCGACCTCACGAGAGACCGGGCGACCGCGCCGCCGCAGGTGCTGTTCGTGTGCGTGGCGAACGCCGGCCGCTCCCAGCTCGCCGCCGCCCTCACCCGGCAGCTCTCGGGAGGGCGGGTCGTGGCCCGCTCGGCCGGGTCGACCCCGGCCGCCGGCATCCACCCGCACGTGCGGGACCTCATCACCGAGATCACCGGCACCGGAACCGAGGCAGAAGAAGCGTTCCCGAAGCCGCTCACCGACGACGCGATCCGCGCCGCCGACGTGGTGATCACGATGGGATGCGGCGACGTCTGCCCGGTCGTGCCCGGCGTCCGCTACGAGGACTGGCCGGTCGCCGACCCCGCACTGGCATCCCCGGACGGGGTGCTCGCGATCCGCGACGACATCGCCGCCCGCGTCCGCACCCTCATCGACTCCCTCCTCACCGACTGAAAGCAGAGACCTGCCATGACTGATCCCAAGCCCTCCGTGCTGTTCGTGTGCGTGCACAACGCGGGCCGCTCCCAAATGGCCGCCGGCTACCTCCGCCACTACGCCACCGGTCGCATCGAAGTCCGATCCGCCGGGTCGATGCCCGCCGAGCAGATCAACCCCGTCGCCGTCGAAGCGATGCGGGAGGACGGCATCGACATCACCGCGGAGCAGCCCAAGGTGCTCACGACCGAGGCCGTGCAGGCCTCCGACGTGGTCATCACCATGGGGTGCGGCGACGCCTGCCCGTTCTTCCCCGGCAAGCGCTACGAGGACTGGAAGCTCGACGACCCCGCAGGCCAGGGCATCGACGCCGTCCGCCCCATCCGCGACGACATCAAGGCACGCATCCGAGCCCTGGTCGCCGAGCTGCTGGGTGAGGAGCAGGTGGCGTCTGCGTGATCGATGTCGTCGTCATCGGCGGCGGTCAGGCCGGGCTCGCCGCGGGCTTCTACCTGCGGCGGTCCGGCCTGGACTTCGTCATCCTCGACGCCCAGACCGGGCCGGGCGGGGCGTGGCGGCACGGATGGGAGTCCCTGCGGCTGTTCTCCCCGGCCCAGTACAGCCCGCTCCCGGGCTGGCCGATGCCACCCCAGCCCGGGGAGACGTTCCCGACCGCCGCACACGTCGCCCAATACCTCGCCGACTACGAAGCACGCTACGAGCTCCCCGTTCACCGGCCCGTCCGCGTCCACCAGGTCCGCTGGGATGCGGGAGCCTTCGTGGTGGGCACTGACCGGGGCGAATGGGTGGCGCGGGCGGTGATCAGCGCCACCGGTACCTGGCAGAGCCCCCATGTTCCCGCCTATCCGGGGCAGGACGCGTTCACCGGCCCGCAGTTGCACACCGTTGACTATCGGACGCCGGAGCGGTTTTCCGGGCAGCGGGTCGTGGTCGTCGGCGGAGGGAACTCCGCCGCGCAGATCCTCGCCGAAGTCTCCACTGTCGCCGACACCCTCTGGGTCACGGCGCGCCCGCCGCGGTTCATGCCCGACGACGTCGACGGGCGGGTGCTCTTCGACGTCGCCACCGCCCGCGCCGCCGCCCAGTGCGCCGGGGTCCGCCATGACGGGGTGGCCGGGCTCGGCGACATCGTCATGGTGCCCCCGGTGCGCGAGGCCCGCGACCGTGGCGTCCTCCACGCGGTCCCGATGTTCGACCGGCTCACCTCGACGGGCGTGGCGTGGAGTAGCGGGCGCGAGTATGCGTGCGACGCGGTCATCTGGTGCACCGGGTTTGCCCCGCACCTCGATCACCTCGCCCCGCTCGGCCTCACCCTCACCGGCGGGCACCCGGCCACCGCGGGAACCCGCTCGGTCGATCATCCCGGCCTGCATCTGCTCGGATACGGCGACTGGACCGGATTCGCATCGGCAACCCTCATCGGCGCCGGACGCACCGCGAAACTCGCGGTCACCGAACTCCGCACCCACCTCGCCCCCGGAAGCCGGTAGGATGCCGCCGCCGCGCCCCGTCCATGATCCGCGGTCGCGAGGGGGTCGTCTCAGGCCGTGGCCGGCTCGGCCCGGGTTGCCTCGGGTTGCCTGGCAGGGTGCGGGCGGGCGCTCAGCAGGAGCAGGACGGTGCCGACTGCGGCGAGGCCTGCCAGCACGGCGAATCCGGTCGCGTAGCTGCCCGTCGCCCAGGCCAGGAACGTGCCCGCCCAGGGCGCGATCGCCGTGGCCAGCAGCACCGCGACGCCCATCACCGCGGACAGGTGCCCGTAGGCGCGCGGCCCCCACCGGTCGGTGATCGCCGTGGCCTGCAGCAGCGTCGCGATGCCCCGCCCGACGCCGGCGAGGATCAACAGAGGCCGAAGCGCTTCCCACCTTGGCCGAGCAGGGAATCTCATCCGACTCGGTCGCGGAGCGGATGCGGCTGTGGCGAGGTGACTTGACCGTTCTGCGAGCTGATGCGATCGTGAATGCCGCGAACGACCGCATGCTGGGATGCTTCGTTCCAGGCCATGTCTGCATCGACAACGTGATCCATGCCGCAGCCGGTCCGGCGTTGCGCGAAGAGTGCGCCGAACACATGCGACGTCAGGGACACGCGGAACCCACCGGCAGCGCGACACTGACCGCCGCGTATCACCTGCCGGCCTCGTATCTGATCCACACTATCGGTCCGATCGTGCCGAGCCACCGGCCCACAGCTGCGGATGAAGCCGCATTGGCGTCTTGCTATCGCTCGATCCTCGACGCCGCGGAGGCGCAACGGCGGCATTCGTACCGTCGGGTTCTGCTCCATCTCCACCGGGGTGTTCGGCTACCCGAAGGACGCCGGGGCAGGCGTCGCAATCCGCACCATCCGCGACTGGCTCACCAACCACCCGGAGAGCCGCATCGAACCCCTCGTTTCTGCATTCACGCCCACAGATGAAGCCGTCTACCTCGACGCCATCACGGAGGTACTGACATGACGGACATGCGCGACGCCGCTTCGTGGATTGCCGACGCTGATCGGGTACTCGTCACCGCCGGCGCGGGACTCTCCGCTGCAGCCGGGTTCGACTACACCGACCAGGAGCGTTTCGCGGAGCTGTTCCCCGTGCTCCACCAGGCCGGGCTACGAGCGCGCTACGAGATGATCGGCCGCGACCTGCCGCCCGAGTACCTCTGGGGATTCTGGGCCGTGCACACGAGCGACATTCGGTTCAACCCCGCACCGTCACCGCTATACCAGCAACTACGGGGCATGGTTGGCGACCGCGACTACTTCGTGATGACCTCGAATGTCGACCAGCTCTTCTCGCGCAACGGGTTCGACACCGATCGTATGTACACCCCGCAAGGCGACTACGGACTGTACCAATGCCTCACTCCCTGCACCCGCGAAGTCTGGCCATCCGAGCCCATCATCCGTGCCGCCCTTGACGCCTATGACCCGGGGACGGGGAAGGTCGCTCCCGAGGCGATCTCGACCTGCCCGAACTGCGGCGGCCAGGTGTTCCTCAACGTGTACGCCGGAGCCTGGTACATCAACGATCACTTCCAGCCCGGTCTCGGCCGCCTCAACGACTGGCTCGCCGAAACACGGGAGAGTGGGGACTCCCTTGCCATCGTGGAAATCGGTGCTGGTTTCAACACGCCCGGCGTGATCCGCTGGCCCAGTGAACAGCTCGCTCGTGCCCTGCCGAACGCCAGACTCATCCGCATCAACCGCGATCACGCAGACCTACCCGACGATCTTGTCGGTCGAGCCTTCCCCATCCCCGCTAATGCCGGAGACGCCATCGCCCAGATCACTTCACTCTCAGGAGCCTTCGAATGACCCTTCCCCCTCGTGCTGTCGCAGCGGCACGAGCACGGCCAGCGGTGAGACTGTTCCCCGCGTGAAACCCGGCGGTGGATGCTGCCGGCGCCTGCGTGGCGAGGCACCGCTGGAGTCCTCGGAGCATGGGGACGTCGCACCGACCTGACCTGCGTCCGCGGACATGCCCGGCGGGTTCCGATGCTCGTGGTCGGCGTCGGTCCGGTCTCCTGAGGGACTCCGGCCGATCCTCGAGCCGTCAGCGCCGCATGCCCTCCTCGACGAGCCGGATCGCCGTGGTGAGCCCGTCCGCCGCCTGTGCGTGGTCGATGCGCGCGAGGGCGAACGCCGCGACGACCAGTCCTGTCACCGCGTCGACGAGGCGCGCCCGGTCCGCGGGATCGCCCTCCGGCTCGTGTGCGGCGATGCCGCGAGAGATCGCCGTGTGCAGCTCGGTGCGGTACTCGGCGATGGTGCGGGCGATCTGCTCGTCGTGGGCGATGGATGCGCCGGCCGCGTTGATGAGCAGGCAGCCGTTGGCGGCGGGCATCGAATCCCTTCGCCGGAACGCGTCGCGGAGCCCGGTGAGGTACGCGAGGATCGCATCCCGATCGACGGGATCGGTCTGCAGCGGGCGAAGCCGCGGGCGGACGATGTCGTCGAGATAGCTCTGCACCGCCGCGTCGAAGAGTCCCCGCTTGGATCCGAAAGTGTTGTAGATGCTGGATCGGCTCAGTCCGGTGGCGTGTTCGAGCGCGGGGATGGATGCGTCCTCGTAGCCGCATTGCCAGAACAGCGTCCGCGCGGCGTGCACGACCGCATCCCGATCGAAGCTCTGCGTGCGTGACATCGCCCGCCTTCTTTCCGTAACGTTCTTTCCAGTATATATTGGAAGAGTCGTTACAGAACACGGGCGAGAGTCCGTGAAAGGGGCAACATCATGATCGTCGCAGGTCTCGTGCTCGCGGGCGTCGCCGCGCTGGTGCACGTCTACATCTTCTACCTGGAGTCCGTCGCGTGGACGAGCCCGCGCACGTGGGCGACGTTCGGAACGGATGAGGCAGAGGCGAGGGCGACGAAGGGGATGGCGTTCAACCAGGGCTTCTACAACCTGTTCCTGGCGATCGTCGTGATCGTCGGCATCGTCTTCGTCGCCCTGGGCGGCACGGCCGTCGGGGCGGCGCTGGTGTTCAGCGCCGCCGGTTCGATGTCCGCCGCCGCGCTGGTGCTGGCGCTGTCCAGTCCGGACAAGTCCGCAGCCGCCCTCAAGCAGGGTGTGATCCCGGCGCTCGGCGTGATCACCCTGGCGATCGGCCTCGCACTCTGACGCGTGCCCCGTCGGGGCCGCGTGCGCATACAGATCCCACCGAGGATCCCATCGAGAAGGAAGAAACCGTTCCATGTCTGATTTCGTCAGCACTCAGATCCAGCTCGCGGCACGCCCGATCGGCTGGCCCGCTCCGGAGGACTTCCGGGTCGTGCGGGTCCCGTACGGGCCGCTGGAACCCGGCCAGGTGCGTGTGCGGAACGAATACGTGTCCGTCGACCCGTACATGCGCGGAAGGATGAACGACACGCGCTCGTACGTCGCCCCCTACGCGCTGGGGGAGACGATCGCGGGCGGGGCGATCGGCCGGGTGGTGGCCTCGACGGTCGCCGACATGCCCGTGGGGTCGCTGGTGCTGCACCAGCACGGCTGGACGGACACGGCGCAGGATGCCGCATCTACGTTCCAGATCGTTCCCGAGACACCCGGCGTGCCCTCGTCTCTGCGGTTGCACATCCTGGGGATGACCGGTCTGACCGCGTATGTCGGGCTGACGGCGATCGCCGGCATGAAGGAGGGCGACACGGTGTTCGTCTCCGGTGCCGCGGGCGCGGTGGGCACCGCGGTCGGGCAGATCGCGAAGCTCCTCGGCGCGGGCCGGGTGGTGGGCTCGGCCGGATCGCCGGAGAAGGTGGCGCTGCTGACCGAGAAGTACGGGTACGACGCGGCGTTCGACTACAAGGACGGCGACGTGCGCGGCCAGCTCGCCGCGGCCGCACCGGACGGCATCGACGTCTTCTTCGACAATGTGGGCGGAGGCCACCTCGAAGCAGCGCTCGATGCCTTCAACGACGGCGGTCGCGCGGCGCTCTGCGGGGCGATCGCCGGATACAACACCACGACGCGCCTGCCCGGGCCGGACAACATGGCGAACATCATCACCCGCGCGCTCACGCTCCGGGGCTTCACCCTGGCGGCCCACCTCCACCTGGCCCCCGAGTTCCGGGAGAAGATGACGGGCTGGTTCGCGGAGGGAAGGATCTCTTACGACGAGACCATCGTGGACGGCATCGAGAACACCGTCGATGCCTTCCTCGACATGATGCGCGGTGCGAACACCGGCAAGATGCTCGTGCGCGTCGCACCCGAGCAGGCCTGAGCCGATGCGCGCGCTCGTGCACGACGGGTACACCTCGGCGGCTGGGCTCGCGGTCGCCGAGGTGCCGACGCCACGGGTCGGTGCCGATCGGGTCCTCGTCCGCGTGCTCACGGCGTCGGTGAACCCCGTCGACTGGCATCTCTACCGCGGAGATCCGTGGATCATGCGTCTGCGCAGACCCGGCGCGGCGCGGCAGGGGCTGCAGGGCGTCGGGGAGGACTTCGCCGGTGTCGTCGCCGAGGTCGGCGCGGGTGTGACCGGTGTCGCAGTGGGGGAGCGGGTCTTCGGCACGATCCCCGCGACGGCGCAGCGGACCGGTTCGATCGCCGAGTACGTCGACGTCGATCCCGAGTGGTTCGCGGTTCTGCCGCCGGGCGTCGATCCCTCCGCCGCGGCGGCGAGCTCACTCGCCGGCCTCACCGCCATGCAGGCGCTTCGGGACGCCGGCGGCCCCGAACCCGGCGGACGTGTCCTGGTGTGGGGCGCCGCCGGTGGCGTCGGCCACCTCGCCGTGCAGATCGCCCGTCTGCTGGGGGCCTCCCGGGTGGATGCCGTGTGCTCTGCGCGCAGCATCGACATGGTCCGTGGTCTCGGAGCGGACGACGTCTTCGACTACACGGTGGGTGAGACACCGCGCGGGCCCTACGACGTCGTGATCGACACCGTCTGCACGGCGCGCGCCTCGACCCTCCGCCGCATCCTCGCCCCGGAGGGCGTCGTCGTCACGATCGGGGCGGCGGGCGGAGGCAGGATCCTGGGACCCGGCGGCCCGATCGTGAGACGTGCGGTGGGCAGCGCGCTCGCACGCATCACGGCCCGCACCGTGCTGACGAGAGTCGATTCGAGCGATCTCGCTCGGCTCGGCAGCTGGTTGCAGACCGGTGCGCTGCGCGTCGTGCTGGAACGCGTCTTCCCCCTGGCGCAGGCGCCTGCCGCGTATGAGGTGCTCGAGGAAGGCCGGGTGCGCGGCAAGCTGGTCATCGACGTGTCGGGAGCGCCTGCCGCTTGAGGCACGGCGAAGGGCCGCCCGAACGAGATGACACGGGCAGCGGGTGAACTCAGACCTCCTTGGCGAGGAGGCGTCGATGCACGGCTCGACCTCGGTGGCCAGCAGTGTGAGGCACTCCAGGAAGTGCTCGTGGGGAAGACTGCCGATGTCCATCTGGAGAATGTGCCGAACGTGGCCGAGATGGCTGTGCAGGTGGACGATTACGCCGTCAACGCCGGTCCGGCCATCACGACACCACCTGTACCGAGAATCTGATAGGCCTCGCTGTATCAAGCCGTTGCTACACGAACAAGATCACGCCCTTCTCTCGTGAATGAACGCAGGCTGCGTCTCGTAGTACGTGAGTGCCCCGTCACAAGCTGCGTGCTGCTCCGTCTCGATGCGGCCCGGGGCGACGGGACTCGTGCTCGAACGGGTCGTGGAGCTGCCGTTCCCGCCGCTCCGCTCGCCGCCTCGCCTGTTCCTGCTCCTGCTGAGCGCGGTTGGCCTCGATGCGCCGCGCGGCATCGCTCACCGGGAGGTTGCGGAGTTCACGGGCTTCGGCGCGGATTAGGGCGGCCCGTGTGCGGGCGTCGGCGGCGTCGCGGTGCGGGTTGACCGTGCGCATGCCGAACTGGTCTCGGCGGGTGTGTTCAGTTCCGTACCCGCTGACCAGCAACGCCGTGCGCTCACGCTGGTGTCGCTGCTGGGTTGCTTTCTGCTGGGAGTGTGCTGCGTGGACGGCACGGTCGGCGTCGCCGACGCGGGGGTCGGTCTCGGCTCGGCGCGCTGCTGCCTGGGCCATCCAGGCAGGGAGCGCTTCGAGGGTGCGGGGCGGCTCGGCATCCCAGGCGTCGCGGAGCTGGGCGCGGGTAGTCCGGACTTGTTCGGTTGCGGTGCGATGTTCGGTGCGGGCCTTGCGTCTGCCGAACGGTCCCACGGTCGCGAGGCGGGCACTCGCGGCCGCCTCAGTGTCGATGACGGCGACGTAGGCCGCGCCGTCCGCCTCGGCCTGCATGGTCAGCGGCGCAGTGACCTCGGCACGGAGACGCGCGGCCTCGTCCTCTACCCGGTGGAGCGTCGCGGCGTCTTCGTCGTCCTCGGCCCGGTGCGCAGCGCGTTGGGCGTCGAGGTATGCGGCGGCCTTCTCCCACCGTTGCGCCTGCCGGTGTGCGCGCTCGGCTTCCTCGTCAAGGCGTGCGAGTTCGTCGGTGACGAGCCGAACAGGGCCATCCGCGGCAAGTCCACGCACGGCTTCGACGGCTTGGGCGGTGGCGTAGTCGAGGCCGCGGTCTGCCGGGTCGCGTTCCATCGCCTCGATGAACTGGGCCCTGGCGTCGGCCAGGTTCTCCGCAACGACGTGCAGTTGGTTCTGCTCGCGGCCTCGGGTCATGCCGACGTAGACGCCTGCCGCGCTGGTCGCCTCCGACAGCACCGTGTGAGACGCATCGACGGTCGCGCCTTGGACGCCGTAGGCGGTCGCGGCATAGGACAGGTGCGCATGCTCGCCCACATACTCGGGCGGGAGCGCGACCGTGCGCCGGTGCTTTCGGCCGCTGCCGACCCCGCGGGCATAGACGGTGCCGTCCTCAGTGACGTGTTGCACGATCCACTGCTGCCGGTTTGCCACACCCAGGTCGCTGCTGTTCTTCCTCGTCTGGATGAGGTCACCGGAACCGATGCTCAGCCCGTCACTCCCGGTCTCTGTCACGATGTCGTCGACCTCGCCGCGCTCGACCCGACCAGTACGGATGCGCTCGTTCAGCGCGGCGGCTTCGTCGTTCGTAGCGACAGTGATCGCCTTACCCTCCTGGGCGTGAGCGGTGATGTGTTCACGCGCCGCGTTGTCGCTTTCGTGCAGGGTGACGAGGGGGTCTGATGCACGTTCACCGACATCGGTTCCACGGGACACGAGTTGGAGCGGCTACTCGAAGCCGGCGCGAACGGAGAGATCTCCACCGTCATCGTTTCTGATCTGGCACGACTCGGCCGCCGACCAGGCGAGAACATGCGCATCATCGATCAGCTCGAAGAAGCAGGGGTCACGGTGCGGGTTGCTGACCAGCACGCACCGGGACCGTCCGGCCTCGAACAGAGACTCCTGATGCTCGTCGCCGCGGAGCCAGGTCAACGTGGAGAGCACCCGACGCGACGGCACTGACCAGGTCCGCTAGGTACGAGAGCGCCCTCTGATTTCCGGGAATCAGGGGGCGCTCAGGTCTGCGAAGAAGGTCATGCCACGCGAGGACGCCGACCCTTCGGACGGATCGTGCCCCCGCACGAGACCACAGCGGCTCGTACCGCGTCGTTGCTGATCCCAAGCTGTCGTCCCGCGTCGAGCAACGTCAGACCATTGGCATACAGCCGAGCAGCCTCCTCACGCACCGAATTAGGAAGCTCAGGCCCGTTTCGAGGCCGCAGTCCCGCCCGTCGTGCCAGCGCGTGCACCGTGCCTCGATGCACCCCGAACCGCTTCGCCAGCTCCTGCACCGGTGCACCTTCCGAGTAGGCAGCGAGTAGTTCCGCGCGACTCTGGGCGTTCAAACGGGTTTGACTCACGAGCGGTTTCGCGACCACCTCACCCCGCTCGTCCTGGACGGGCTGACGCTCCGGACGAACACCAGAGAGCTTCTTTCCCTTGAGAGCGCGCCTGATCAGCGTCAGAACAGGCTTTCTGGGGTTTGACAAGTACCCAGCAAGGTCCACCGCAGACAAGGCCCCTCACCAGGCAAAACGCCGGGTGAGGGGCCTTCGTCGCATTCAGAGGGCCGCCCTCTAGATGAAGACGTCCAGGAGCAGCGCACCCAGCAGGCCCACCACCGAGATGAGCGACTCCAGCACCGTCCAGGTCTTGAAGGTCTGCGTGACGCTGGTGCCCAGGTACTGCTTGACCAGCCAGAACCCCGCATCGTTGACGTGCGAGAGGAACACGGAGCCGGCCCCCACGGCCAAAACCAGCAGCGAGACCTCGGCGGTGGGCAATTCTGCGGCCGCGGGTGCCATGAGGCCGGCTGCGGTCACCGTCGCCACGGTCGCCGAACCGGTGGCCACACGCACCAGGGCCGACACCAGCCAGCCCAACAGGACGATCGACACGCCAGTGCCCAGCACGCCGGCCGTGATGACCGTACCGATGCCGGTGTCCACCAGGATCTGCTTGAAGGCACCGCCGGCGCCCACGATGAGGATGATCCCAGCGATGGGCGGAACCGAGGACTCGAGCGTCTTGGCGACCTGTGCGCGCCCCATGCCAGATGGCAGGCCCAGGGTGAAGATGCTGACGAACACCGTGATCAGCAGGGCCACGGCGGGTGTGCCGAGGAAGTCGATCAGGTGCCAGAGGAAGCCGGAGCTAGCGGGCGCGAAGACCTCGACGATCGCCTTGAGCAGCATGAGCACGACCGGCAACAGGATCGAGGCCAGGGCGTTGCCGAACGGGGGTCTGCGAGTGGGGGTGAAAGGCGCGTCCTCGTCGGCGGTGGCGCCTGCGGGTGTCTGGGCACCGGCCTGCTCCCCGTGCTTGAACTTCCGTGACACGCGCTCCTGTTCCTGCGGGTCGTTGCCCGGCCCCGTACGGTACTGGTCCGGCACGCCGAACAGCGGCGGCACGGGCACAGGGGCCCAGCGCGCGGCGAATCCGGAGAACAGGGGACCGGCGATGATCAGAGTCGGAATGGCCACCAGAATGCCCAGCGCCAGGGTCAACCCCAGGTTGGCCTTGAGGGCGTCGATGGCGATGAGGGGTCCGGGGTGCGGCGGCACCAGGCCGTGCATGGTGGACAGTCCGGACAGGGTCGGGATCGCGATCTTCATCAGCGGCAGGCCCGAACGCCGGGTGACCAGGATGATGATCGGGATGAGCAGCACCAAGCCGATCTCGAAAAACATGGGCAGGCCGATCACCGAGCCGACCACTGCCATGGTCCACGGTAGGAAGCGCGGGCTGGACCGGTCGACGAGCGTATCGACGATCCGGTCGGCGCCGCCGGAGTCGGCCAGCATCTTGCCGAACATGGCACCCAGGGCGATGAGCACGCCCACGCCGCCGGCGGTGTCGCCGAATCCCTTGGTGAAACTGGTCAGAGCGTCCGCCGGGGCCATGCCGGCACCGATCCCCACTCCCAGCGCCCCCACGGTCAGGGCCAGGAACGGCGAGACCTTGAGCCAGGTGATGAGCGCGATGATGACGGCGAAACCGATGATGGTCGCTGCCAACAGCCGGGGTTCGGAGCCGACGGCGGTTGCGGTTGCGGCGGAATCGCCCTCGGCCAGGAGGGTTACCGCGGGGGAGTGCAGTGCAGGTAGTGCCTGAAACATCATTGTTCCCAAGCCTTCCCGTGAGGTCCAGTGGTGGAGCCGCCCGGTGGACGGCTTGGATGAGAACATGCCCGAATAATCGATGTCTGTGTTCCGCAGCACTCTGCGAGCCGCCACAATCGTCTTCCCGGAGTAGCGTGGAGGGTACGCGAAGCACATCGATGTACAGGAGGCCTTCCCATGTATCGCATAGTCCGGCCCGGCGCGGCGCTCGCCCTGGCCATCGGAATCGCGGTACCCCTTGCCGCGTGCTCGGGTGCATCCCAAACGACCGGCGCCCCCGCCCCAACCGAGCAGGTCACACAACCGGGTGCCCCCGCAGCGCCGACGGCCCCCGATGACGGCTCCGCCCAGGCCCCGGCGTCCACAGCAGGGACCGAACCGGGGCAGGACCCGTCGAAGACGGACGGGCTCTGCACGACGGCGGCTCTGCACGTCACGATGACCCCGGAGGACGCCGCAGCTGGCTCCCGCTACTTCACGATCACCTTCAAGAACCAAGGGGAGACGAGCTGCCACCTCAACGGTCATCCGGGCGTTTCTGCCGTCGCCGGCGATAAGGGCGAACAACTCGGAAAGGCGGCAGCACATGGCGCGCCGGACCCCGGCCGGGTCACCCTGGCGCCGGGCGATTCCGCACATGCCACGCTCAAGGCGGTCAACATCGGCGACGATGGCGGCCCGCTGGCCGGACGCTGCAAGGTCGAATCCGCGGCCGGGTGGAGGATCTACCCGCCGGATTCGAAGAAGTCCGTGTTCCTCCGGCAAGCGGATATGAGGGCCTGCGGCTCCGACGTCGAATGGCTGACAGTCGGCTCCGTGACGAAGTGAGCCGGGGGCGCGAGTCAGAGCATGGGCGGCAGGCGCAACAGGCCGCCAGACCGACGCCCCACCCCGTCTGATAGCCTGATTCGCTGTGTCTGAGACTGTAAGCGAAGAGAACGCCCCTGAAACCCCCATCCCGGCAGGTAGCCTGACCGGCAAGGTCGCCCTGGTGACCGGATCCTCGCGCGGAATCGGCGCTGACACCGCAGGCTATCTGGCCGCGGCCGGCGCCGATGTCGTCATCAACTACCGCAACAAGGCCCCGCGCGCGCAGCGCCTGGCGACCAAGCTGCAGGAGGCATACGGGGTCCAGGCGCCTACCATCGGCGCCGACCTGACGGATCCGGAATCCGTCACCGCGATGTTCGAGCAGATCCGCGAACACTTCGGCAAGCTCGACATCCTGGTCCTGAACGCCTCGGGCGGGATGGAGTCGGGGATGGCAGAGGACTATGCCCTGAAGCTCAACCGCGATGCCCAGGTCAATGCGCTGCGCACCGCGCTGCCGCTGCTGCCCAGCGGCGCCCGCGTGGTCTTCGTGACCAGCCACCAGGCCCATTTCGTCGAAACCGCCCCGCAGATGGCCGACTACGCCCCGGTGGCGCGGTCGAAGAACGCCGGCGAGCAGGCACTGCGCGGCCTGATCGGCGAACTGGACGCCAAGGGCATCGGCTTCACCGTGGTCTCCGGGGACATGATCGAGGGCACGATCACGGCAACCCTGCTGGAACGGTCCAATCCGGGTGCGATCGAGGCCAGCCGCAAGCAGGCCGGCCGTCTGTACACCGTGTCGGAATTCGCCGCCGAGGTCGCCGCGGCCGCCGTCGAACCCGTCCCCGCCGATCACACCAAGTTGGTCGGCGACGTCAGCGCATACCAGGCCTGAGACCGCCCGGGCAGCACCGGCTCATAGCCGGATATCCGGCCGCCGGCGCTCGCGCCTGCCGCCCGGGCTCCGGTGCGTGCGCGGCCGGCCGTCGTCGGGTTCGTCCTCGACGACGACCTCGGCGATCTCCGGGGTGTGCGCATCGGGAGCAGGGGCTTCGGCCCCGCGCTTGGCCCGGCCGGCGCCCAGGGCCCGGCGCAGCCCGCCCAACAGGTCCGCATCCGCCTTCTGCGATGATCTGCGCGGGTCGGTCCCGGGGGTGAAGTCCTCCGGGAAGGTGCCGAAGGTGATCCGTGCGTTCGACGCGACCCGGCGGGCCATCGAGTGATTGACGGACCCGCCGACCAGGGCGCCGACGCCGAAGGGCAGAGCGGTGCCCAGCACCGAACCGACGGTGCCGGCAGCGTACTTCTTCACCAGCATCTGCTTGAGCTTCTTCGCCAGTGCATTGACCGCGGTCTGCGGCAGGGTTCCGGCGACCAACGACATCCAGCTGTCGTTCTGATCGCGCTCCATCATGTCCAGGGCGTTCTGTGCAGCGCTCGGGCGCGCACCCGCACCGGAGGCGCCGGCGCCCCTGGCCCTGGACGCGCCTCTGGCGCCCGCGGCGCGCTGGGCGAACTGCCGGATCACCTTCTGCCCCGAGGAGCCCAACACCACACCCAGCACCAGCGCATTGGCCCGCTGCTCGTCGGCGACCTCGACCCCGGAGAGCTCCGCCAGGGACTGCGCGTAGAGCGCCGTGAGTTCGAGGAAGGCGCCGGTCTCCGCGGTCGCCAGGCCCAGGCCGACGGCAGTGCCGATGCCCGGGACCACAGCGCCCGCACCCACAGCTGCACCGCTGCCCGTGGTCGCCCACAGGTAATGATTTGTCACGATCCGGGCGATCCGGTCCGGTCCGACATCCGGGTGGGCCCTGCGGACTGCGCGCAGATAGGCCAGGACGACCGGCCGCTGGACCGATACCGCCTTGCCCAGGATGCGCGACGCCAATGGCAGGCGCGCCGCCCGAGGGAGGGCCTTCATCGAATTCGCCACGTGAGATTCCTTTCGCTGGCGGATGGTGCAGAGCCCCATCCTGTCATCGCCGGCCGAAAGGATGATGGGAGCCGGGTACGATGTGCGGGTGAGTGAAACCCCGAACCGGAACCAGGGCCGGGCCTATCACCGGCCCGTCAAACGTGCCGACTTGGACGGGCCGGACACCGGTCTGGACCCCGCGGCCCGCGCGGAACTCGCCCATGAGCTCGCATCCCTCCTGGTGACGGGCCCGGACCTGCCGCGCAATGCCGCATCCGCCCGTCGTTTCGTTACCCTGGCAGAGGAATTCGGAATGGACACCGTCACCCGGATGTGGGCCTCGTGTCCGCCGGTCAGCCTGCCCGGCGCGCTGTTCCGTCTGTACGCACTGCGCGCCTGGATCCAGGGCCACGGGAGACAGGCCGCCCAGTGGTATACGAACGGTCTGGGGCATACCGCTGAACCCGGTGCCAGGCGGTTGACCGCGGCCCAGGTCGTCGCCGGAGTGCAGGAACCACCGGGACCCGCCGAGGTCGCGCGGACCGCCGACGAAATCCTCACCGGGGCCTTCCTGGGCGATTTCGCCGATGCGCTGGCCCGTGCCTCGGCCTTCGTGTCCGTGGCCGCGACCGGGCGCGCAGCGGACCCCGGCACAACGGCGGATACACCGGATCCCGGCCTCGGCAATTTCGTCCGGCTGGCCGAGGACCTGGCCTGCGCCGCCCGGGATTACCGGGCCGGAAGCCTGAACTGATACGCTGGACGCGGATGTCGGGCTGCTGAAGCCCCGGGCTCCAAAAATCGCCGCTTCGAGCGGCCTACCGCCGAGAGGCGCTCTCAGTCCGGCATCCCTATCATCACGGAAAGAGGAACCGTGCCACTTCGTCGCTCTGCCCACGATTCGGCGTTCTTCTCCCTCCTGGTCACCCAGACCGAACATCTGCGCGATGCGAACCTGGTGTTGGCCGAACTCTCCGGGATCCCCGCAGCCGAACGCCGGCAGGCGGTCAAACGGATGCACTCGATCAGCGACCGGGCCGATGAATCCGCCGGTGCCATGTTGCGCCTGCTGCGGGAGAACTATCTGCCGCCATTGGACCGGAGGGAACTCTATGCCCTCTCCGATACGATCCGCGACGTCAACCACCGCCTGGACGCGGTCGGTTTCGCCATGACGTCCTCGGCGTTCGACGATCTGCCCGTGGGAGTGCTGGAGATGCTCTCACTGCTCTCCCAACAGGCCGACCAGACCATCAGGATGGCCCAGCGGCTGGGTGCGAAGGTCGATCAATGGGACTACGTCGACCGGATGAACAGCCTGCACAACCGTGCGATCGCCCTGCAACAGCAGGTGTCAGACGCGGTGCCGGCGGCACGCCTGGGCCTGACCTATCTGGCGGCCGCGATGTCGCTGTCGAACGCGTTCATCCAGGCGTCCAGCGGCTGCAAGGCGATCGCCCGGGTGGTCGCCGAGATCGCCATCCGCGAATCCTAGGCGCCGACCCGTGATCGAACTTCTCACCGGGGTCCTCGTTCTGGGCCTGGTCTTCGCCTTCGCCAACGGTTTCCACGATATGGGAGTGGTGGTCGGCAACGCCGTGGCCACCCGTGCTCTGCGACCCGGCCCCGCAGTCACCCTGGCCACCGGTTTCACCGTGGTGGGCGCCCTGTTGGGCCAGGGGATCGCCGATGCCGTGACCGATGCCCTGCTGCACTTCAGCGAGGACCCGCGCACGATCCTGCTGACGATGCTGGCGGGCCTGTCGGCGGCGCTGCTGATCAACGTCGCAACGTACCTGATGGCGGTGCCGGTGAGTTCCACCCATTGCCTGTTCGGCGGGCTGGCCGGCGCGGCCGTGATCTTCGGATTCACCGGGCCCGACCGCGCATCCCTTCTGGCGGTCGGGCTGCCCCTGCTGCTGGCGCCCGTCATCGCCTGGCTGTGTTCCCTGCTTGTCACCCGGGTGGTACTGCAGGTGGTCCGGGCGCGGCCGGCCAAACCCCTGCTGCGCGTGTTCTGCATGGCCTCGAGCGTTGGGGTGGCCCTGCTGTCCCTGGTCCACGGGGTGCAGGATGCGCAGAAGATCGGCGCGGTGCTGTTCTTCGCCTGGGGCGCGGTCCACGCCCTGCCCGGCGGTGCCGGGCTCGGAGCCCAGCGGCCGCTGTGGCTGCTGCTGGCCGTGGCCTGTGCACTGGGCCTGGGCACCGCCACCGGCGGCTGGCGGGTGGCGCGCACGGTGAGTATGCGGATGGTTTCGCTGGAACCGGTGCGCGGTGCGGTGGCCGGGCTGGTCGCCTCCGCCGTGCTCTACGTGTCGACCTTCGTCTTCCGGGCCCCGTTCTCCACCGCCTGGTCGGTGGTCGGGGCCAATCTGGGCACCCAGATCGGGGCCCGGCCCAACCGCGTCCACCTGGAGCTGGCCCTGAAGGTGGGGAGCACCTGGCTGTTGACCCTGGTGGTCGCGGCCGGCCTGGGCTGCCTGCTGGCCTGGCCGCTGTCCGGCCTGGTCTGAGTCCTGCGGAGAGCGGGAGCGGGGCTCAGCCGAACCGGCCGGAGATGTAGTTCTGCGTCTCCTCCCGCTCCGGGTTGGAGAAGATCGTCTCGGTGTCGTTGAACTCGATGAGGTGGCCGGGCTTGCCGGTGCCAGCGATGTTGAAGAACGCGGTCTTCTGCGACACCCGCGCCGCCTGCTGCATATTGTGCGTGACGATGACGACGGTGAAGTCCTCTTTGAGCTCGTTGATCAGGTCCTCGATCGCCAGGGTGGAGATCGGGTCCAGGGCCGAACACGGCTCGTCCATCAGCAGCACCGAGGGGCGCACCGCGATCGCCCTGGCGATGCACAGACGCTGCTGCTGCCCACCGGACAGGCCGGACCCTGGCAGGTCGAGGCGGTCCTTGACCTCACCCCACAGATTCGCCCCGCGCAGGGCCGATTCGGCCAGCTCGTCGGCGTCGGCCCGGCTGATCTTCGAGTTATTCAGTCGCACCCCGGCCAGCACGTTCTCCTTGATGGACATGGTGGGGAAGGGGTTGGCGCGCTGGAACACCATCCCCACCTCGCGGCGCACGTCGACGGGGTCGACCCCGCCGGCGTAGATGTCCTGGCCGTCCATCCTGACGCGGCCCTCGACTCGGGCTCCGGGGATCACCTCGTGCATCCGGTTCAGCGTGCGCAGCACAGTGGACTTGCCACAGCCCGAAGGGCCGATGAAGGCCGTGACGGTGCGCGGGCGGATGCTCATCGACACGCCCTCGACGGCACGGAAATCGCCGTAGAAGATGTTCAAGTCGTCGATGTCGATCTGTTTGGACATGCGTTGTGCCTTTCGTGTGCCTAGCGGGAGGCCTTGGGGGCCAGCCGGTGGGCGATGATTCGGGCGGCCAGGTTGAGCACCATGACCAGCACGATGAGCACCAGGGCCGCTGCCCAGGCGCGATCATAGCTGGCGATGGCGTCGGACCCGGGCGCGGTGGGGCGCATCTGCGCATCGTAGATGAAGGTCGGCAGGGTGGTCATCCAGCCGGAGAACACGTTCCAGTTCATTCCGGCGGCGAACCCGGCGGTGACCATGATGGGCGCGGTTTCGCCGATCACCCGGGAGATCGCGATCGTGATCCCCGAGAGGATGCCGCTGATCGCGGTGGGCAGGACGATCTTCATGATCGTCTTCCACTTCGGCACGCCCAGGGCGTATGTGGCCTCGCGCAGGTCGTGGGGGACCAGGCGCAGGATCTCCTCCGTCGAGCGCACGACCAGAGGGATCATCAGCACGGACAGGGCGACGGCCGCGGCCAGCCCGGATTTGGCATTGGTCAGCTGGGAGGGCGCCACGATGCCGATGACCGTGGAGAACAGGGCGAAGGCGAACAGGCCGGCGACGATCGACGGAATGCCGGTCATCACGTCGACGAAGAAGGTGATCGCCCGGCCCAGCCGGTTCTTCCCCGCGTACTCGACCAGGTAGATCGCGGCGAGCACGCCGATCGGGATCGAGATGATGGCCGCGACCAACGTGATGAGGACGGTGCCGACGATCGCATGGTAGAACCCGCCCATCAGGGGTCCGTCGCCGGCGACGAATTCGCGGTCGAATACCCCCTTCATCCCGTCCATGGTCCGGGTGAGCACCGTGGAGTTCTCCAGCAGCACGGGCAGTCCACGGCTGACGGCCATCCACAGCAGGGCCAGCAGCGGGATGCAGGCGATGACGAAGGAGGCCACGATGAGTGTCGTCATGACCCGGTCGGTCACTTTGCGGCGGTTCATATCAGCCCTCCTTGATGGTCGTGCGGGTGACGATCCAGCGGGCCGCCATGTTCACGATCAGGGTGATCGCGAAGAGCACCAAGCCGATGGAGATGAGTTCCGAGAGACGCAGTCCCGAGGCCTCTGGGAAGTTCTGTGCGATCTCCGCGGCGATCGTCTGGTTGCCGGATACCAGTAGGGACAGGGTCAGTCCGCCCGAGGACAGGACCATGGCAACCGCCATGGTCTCGCCCAGGGCCCGGCCCAGTCCCAGCATGATGGCCGAGACGATGCCCGAGGTGCCGAAGGGCAGCACGGCCATGCGGATCATCTCCCAGCGGGTCGCGCCCAGGGCCAGGGCCGCCTCCTCTTGCAGCCGGGGCGTCTGCAGGAAGACCTCGCGCGACAGGGAGGTGATGATCGGCAGCACCATGATGGACAGCACCAGGGAGGCGGTGAGGATGGTATTGCCGGTCTGGGACACTCCGCCGCCCGCATCGGGGGCGAAGATCGGGATCCAGCCCAGCCAGGTCGCCAGCCAGGCGTAGAGGCCCGTGAGGTGTCCGGAGATGGACAGGCCCCACAGTCCGTAGACCACCGAGGGAATGGCCGCCAGCAGGTCGATGACATAGCCCAGGCTGGAGGCGAAACGGCGTGGTGCGATGTGCGTGGTGAACAGTGCGATGCCCAGGGCGAAGGGAGTGGCGACCAGCAGCGCGATGAGCGCGCTGATGAGGGTGCCCGCGATCAGCGGCAGCACATAGGCAATGAACCCGTGCCCGCCGGAGATCGAACCGGGCTCCGAGGCCGAGGCCCTGATGACATCGGTCGACTGCAACAACAGGAACAGCGCCACACCGGCCAGGATGGCCAGGATCAGGATGCCAGCCGCCAGCGACAGGAGGGAGAAAATGCGGTCGCCCGGCCGCACCACGGCGCGTGTCCGTGATGCGGCCGGGCGCTCGATTACTGTGTCGCTCAACCCTTGACCTTAATCGTGTCGACTGCCTTGGCGGCCTTTTCGGCTACGGCCGGGGACAGCGGCGCGGATTTGGCGTTCTCCGCACCCGACTGCTGCCCCTCATCGCTGAGCACGTACTTCTCCCAGGACTTGACCAGATCGGCCTTGGCCTGGTCGGCATAGGCCGAGCAGACGATGTGATAGGACACCAGGACCAGCGGGTAGGTGTCCGCCTCGGTGGAATCGCGCTTGATGTCGATGGCGATGTCGTTCTCGCCGCGGCCGGACACCTGATCGGAGGCCTCGACGGCCTTGGCGGCGGCCTCGGCCGAATGGGCCACATAGGTGTCGCCGACCTTGATCTTCGCGGTTCCCATATCGTCGGTGACGGCGGAGGAGTCGACGTAGCCGATCGCCCCCTTGGTCTTCGTCACCGTGGAGACGACGCCGTCGGTGCCCTGCGCGGATTCGCCCTTGTAGGCGCCGGGGAACTCCTTGGAGCCCTCATCGGGCCAGTCCTTGGAGGCGGTCTTGTTCAGGTAGTCCGTGAAGTTCTCCGTGGTGCCCGATTCGTCCTTGCGGTGCACGGCGGTGATGGGGGAGTCCGGCAGGTTGGCATCGGCGTTCTCCGCCTTGATCGCCGGATCGTTCCACGTGGTGATCTTGCCGGAGAAGATCTGTGCGATGAGGGATGGGGACATATTGAGTTCGCTCACCCCCTCGAGGTTGAAGGCCACCGAAATGGGGGAGATGTAGACGGGGAACTCGATGGCGCCATCGGGCCCGCAGACCTTCTTGGCGGCTTCGACCTGATCGTCCTCGAGGTAGGCGTCGGAACCTGCGAAGTCCGCGGTGCCGGCCAGGAACTGCTTGACGCCGGCACCCGAACCATCGGGCGAGTAGTTCACCTGGGCTCCCGAATTCGCCGACTTGAAGTCGGTGGACCAGGCCTGCACAGCGGACTTCTGCGCCGAGGACCCGATGCCCACCAGGGTGCCGGAAACACTTGCGGAATCCGACGCCTGGGAACCGGTCCCGGTTTCCCCCGTGGCCGAACCGCCACAGGCGGACAGCGTGAGAGCGCCGATCGAGACGATGGCGGCGGCGGGGATGACGCGCTTGAGTTTCACTATGATGTACCTTTCACACCAGGGTTCTTCGGGCCGAACGCCCGCTTCGCCTTCACGGTAGAAGCGGCAGTTTGCCCGAAGGCCCATAGCGGGTGAACGGTGAGTGAACAGCGGTGGAACGGTCATCCGGCGGGGTTTGACTGCCGAACCGGCGAACGCACAGTCAGCCGTCGATCGGGCGGAACCGCTCCAGCGCGACGATGCGCGGCACGGGGCCTCGGCGCACATGGGCGATGAGGACCTCGCCGGGGTGCAGGTAGGGATCCTCCTGCGGCAGTTCGGCGCGGACCCCGGCCGGCGCGTGCTCGCCCAGGACGTGCAGGATGCTCGGCAGCACCGGCCTGTGGGTACACACCACGGCCGGCTGTTCCTTGAGCAATAGCTTCTCGATCGTCTTGACGGTCTTCTGCGGCGCCAGGGTGTGCGCCTTCTCCGACAGCGGGGCCAATAGCCTGACGTTCTTGCCCAGCGCCGCCGCGATCGGCTTGACGGTCGCCACACAGCGTTTCCACGGTGATGAGTAGACCCGTTTGATCTTCCAAGCGCTCAACAGCCCGGTCAGTGCCATGGCCTGCACGGTCCCCAGACCCAGCAGGGGGCGGACCGACTCCGTCTCATGCCATTTGGCCCGCGGGAACGCCTTGCCGTGGCGCACCAGGATGAAGGGCCAGGTGAACAGGCTGCCGGTCGCATGGGCCTGCATCAGCCGGGTCAGCTGTTCCCGGTCGGCGTGGGCGCTGAGCCTGCTCAGGGCGGTCTGCGCAGGGCACCAGGCGGCCTCGTCGATCTCCTTGGGATTCTCCGGCGCGGGAAGCACATCGGATTTCACCTGCGCGGCCCAGTAGGACACGTGCTTGTCCAGCCGCTTGCCGACCGTGTAGCGGGCAGCCGGCAGCGGAATGCCCAAGTGGATACGGTACCCGGTTTCCTCGGCGACCTCGCGTACCGCGGTCTCGGGCAGGGTCTCGCCCGGCTCCACCTTGCCCTTGGGCCACGACCAGTCGTTGTACTTGGGCCGGTGGACCAGCAGGACCTCGAGCACTCCGCCGCGTTCGCGCCAGCACACGGCGCCGGCGGCGTAGACGTCCGCACGCACTCCGGCGGATTCCCCTGCATTCGACACGGCCTGGCTCATCGGCGGCCCCGTGCCATGGTCAGCGGAGTGGGCCGGGCGGTCGGGCCCGGACGCCCGGGCGCTGCGGTGGGCACCGGCGCGCCGGGCTGGGACTGCAGTTCGTCCTCCTCCTGTGCCGTGGTCGCGGCGGTCGTCGGAGCCGAGGTGAGCTGACCGATGGTCGAATCCGTGACGTGCCGGGCCCGCGCGCCGCTCGAACTACTCGCATGGTCCCGCCTGCCGCGCTCGATCAGGGTGAACTGGTAGTCGCGCAGCACCGCTCCGGATTCGCTGCGGGAGTGCCGGGTCCAGGCGCCGTCGGCGTCGAGCCGGAAGCTCGCCGTGCGATTCGAGAAGGCAAGATCGAACAGGTCCTCCACCGCCCCGCGGTGGGCCGGCGTCTCCAACCGGACCAGGGCCTCGACCCTGCGGTCCAGATTGCGGTGCATGAGGTCGGCCGAGCCGATGTAGGCGGTGGATTCCGCACCGGAGCCGAAGACGAAGATGCGCGAATGCTCCAGATAGCGTCCCAGTACGGACCTGACCTCGATGTTCTCCGACAGGCCCGGCACTCCGGGGCGCAGCGAGCAGATGCCGCGGACGAACAGCTGCACTTTCACCCCGGCGCGGGAGGCCAGGTAGAGCGCATCGACCAGGGCCTCGTCGACGATCGAGTTGACCTTGATCCTGATCCGCGCGGGTCTGCCGGCTGCGGCCAGTTCGGTCTGTTGACCGATGAGCTCCAGCAGGCCCTCGCGAACCCGCTGTGGGGAGACCAGCAGGCGGGAGAAATCGGCCAGCGGGGAATAGCCGGAGAGCCGGTTGAACAACTTGCTCAGGTCATCGGCCAGCACGGGATCGGTCGACAGCAGGCCCAGGTCCTCATAGCCGCGGGCGGTCTTGGGATTGTAGTTGCCCGTGCCCACATGGCAGTAACGGCGCAGCCCGTCGGCCTCCCGCCTGACCACCAGGGACAGCTTCGCATGGGTTTTCAGCCCCACCACCCCGTAGACCACGTGGACGCCGGCGCGTTCGAGCTTGCGGGCCCAGATGATATTGGCCTCCTCGTCGAACCGGGCCTTGATCTCCACCACCGCCAGCACCTGCTTGCCTGCCTGCGCGGCGTCGACCAGGGCGTTGACGATGGGGGAGTCGCCCGAGGTCCGGTAGAGCGTCTGCTTGATCGCCAGTACCTGCGGGTCGGTGGCCGCCTGTTCCAGGAAGGCCTGCACGGAGGTGGAGAAGGAATCATACGGGTGGTGCAGCAGCACCTCGTGTTCGCGCATCGCCTCGAACACGTCGACTTGGTCGGAGGACTCCACCGGGGCCAGGTCGCGGTTGGTCTTGGGCACGGCCCGGGGGAAGTGCAGATCGTCGCGTTCGATATCGACGACGATCCCCAGGCCCCGCATGTCCAGCGGGTCGTCCAGCGTGAAGACCTCGCGCTCGTCGAGTTCGAGCTCGTCGATGAGGATCTCGCGGACCCGCGGGTGCAGGTCCCCGGTGGCCTCCAGGCGCACGGCGGGACCGAAGCGGCGGCGCAGCAGTTCCTTCTCCAGCGCCTTGAGCAGGTTCTCGGTGTCGTCCTCCTCGACTTCCAGATCCTCATTGCGGGTGACGCGGAAGACGGAGCAGTTGAGGATCTCCATCCCGGTGAACAGCCGCGTCAAGTGCGCGGCGATGAGGTCTTCGAGTTTGAGGAAGCGGGCCGGGGTGTCGGGACCGACCTGGCGCACGCCCCGGTGGGCGGAGACATTGATGAACCGCGGCAGGGTCTGTGGGACCTTGACCCGGGCGAACAGTTCCGCCCCGGTGGTGGGATTGCGCAGCAGCACCCCCAGGTTCAGTGACAACCCGGAGATATACGGGAAGGGATGCGAGGGGTCGACCGCCAGCGGGGTGAGCACGGGGAAGACCTGGCTGGTGAAGAAATCATCGGCCATCGCCCGCTCGTCCCCGTCGAGCTGGTCCATCGTCACGAAGTGGATGCCCTCGTCGGCCAGCCGGGGCCGGATATCGGCGCGGAACAGTTCGACCTGTCGCTCCATCAGTTCCCTGGCCCGCCGGCTGATCTTCGCCATGACGGTCAGGGGCGTCTCGCCGGTCAGGGTGGGCACCGCCAGGCCTGTCTGGATCCGGCGCTTGAGGCCGGCGACGCGGACCATGAAGAACTCGTCGAGGTTCGAGGCGAAGATCGCCAGGAAATTCAATCTCTCCAACAGCGGGATCGATTCGTCGGCGGCCAGGGTCAGGACCCGCTCATTGAAGGCCAGCCAGGACAGTTCCCGATCGAAGAACCGGTCCTTCGGCTCCGGCAGGTTGAAGGCGGTGACGGCCTGCTGGGCGTTGTACATGGCATGTCCTCACATGGTCGGTGCGGTCGGTGCAGCGGGCGGGGCGTAGCTGGCGTGGACGATGCGGTGGCCGAAGCCCAAGGACTCGTAGAGTCGCAGCGCCCTGTCGTTGTCGGACTCGACGTACAGCTCGATCAGGTCGGCCCCGCGGTCCCGCAGATGCGCCATCCCTGCCAGGGTCAGCGCCCTGCCAACCCCGTGGGCGCCGGCGTCCGGATCGACCCCGATGACGTAGACCTCGCCGACGCGCTCGGCCAGCGGGGAGTCGGTGTGCAGTTTGGTCTCGTGGAATCCGATGATCCGCCCTGCCCGCTCGCCGGCGCTCGCCACGGCGAAGAACACATCGGCCGGATCGAAGTCCGGTTCGGCGACCCGTGCGGCGTAGGACTCAGCCGACTGCCGGCCCTGTTCGGGGTGCCAGTCGAAGGCCCGGTTGTTCACCGCGCGCCAGTCGGCCTCGTCGCCGGGTCGGAAAGTGCGGATCTCCACACCCGTGGGAATCTGCGGGGCCGGGATCTCCAGCTCGGCCAGGTCCCCGGTGTGCAGTTGCAGCAGTTCCCGTTCGCGCCGGTAGCCGCGGGTCGCCGCCAGCCGGCGGGCTCCCGGATGGTCGCCGTGGGACCAGAACCAGGTGGAATCGACGGCGTCGGGAACGGCCGCCAAGTGCTCCAGCAAAGCGGCGACGAGTCGGGTTCCGGCGCCGGCGCCGCGTGCCGCGGGGGCGATGACGAGTTCGGCGGCGCCGCGCTCGCCCTGGGGCGCGGCCACGGCCCAGCCGATCAGTGATCCGGCGTCATCGCGCAGTCCCAGTGTGACGGATTCCGGTGCTGCGGCGGCACTCAGCAGACCGTCGGAGATCGGCGCGATCCCATCGGCCGCGGCGGCGGTGCTCAGCAGGGAGCCGACCTCCTCGGTCAGTCCGGTTTCCTCAATCCGCATCCTGGTCCTCCTTCGCGTCATCGGCCTGTTCTGGACTGAAACGGTAGCCCACATTGCGCACCGTCAGGATGGTCGAATCGAGTTCGGGTCCCAGCTTGGCGCGCAGTCGGCGCACGTGCACGTCCACGGTCCGCGTGCCGCCGTAGTAGTCGTAGCCCCACACATCCTGCAGCAGCTGGGCCCGGGTGAAGGCCCGGCCCGGGTGCTGGGCCAGGTACTTCAGCAGTTCGAACTCCTTGAAGGTCAGGTCGAGGTTCTTCCCGCCGGCGGTGGCGGTGTACGAGTCCTCGTCGATCTCCAGCGAACCCACGACCGTGGGCTGGTTGGACTCCGGTGCAGCGGGTGCCTGGGCGTGCCCTGCGGCCAGTTTGAGGCGGGCGTCGATTTCTGCGGGGCCCGCGCCGGCCAGGATGATGTCAGCGGCACCCCATGCGGGATTCGCGGCGGCCAGCCCGCCCTCGCTGAGCACGATGATGACGGGTGCGGTGATCGACATGGTGCGCAGATAATCCACGACGGTGGCGGTCCGACTCAGATCGGTGGTCGCGTCGAAGATGACGACATCGCTGTGCGGCGCGCGCAGCAGCGAGCCCCCGTCCAGGCTGGACCTGTACACGGTGTGGGGGAGGAAGGTCAGGGCGGCGGGATTGCCCGGGCCGGCCGCGGCACTCACCGGCGCCTGAGTCGGGATGATGTGCAGAATCCGCAAACTACGACTCCCTCCTCATATGTGATGGGCCACCTCTGAAAGAAGTATAACGACCCCACAGCGGCAGGCGGGTTATCACCGTCCGGTTAGGCCCGTGGGCCATGATGGGCCAAAATGGTAGGCGTGATGAACTGGATCCGCGTCGTCGTCGCGTTGTTACTGGCCGTGACCCTGGGCGTGACGAGCGTCTTCGGATACGTGCCCGTGGTGATGGGCTCTGCCCTGGTCGTCGTGTTCATCGCCTTCGGTTGGCCCCGGCTGACCGACACCCCACAGCCGCACATCACCTCGCTCATGCTCGGCCTGTTCGGCCTGGCAGGAATGGCCGCCACCTGGCTGGCCGATCACCCGCCGTACCTTGAATGGTTGCCGATCCTGGCGGCCCTGGGCCTGCTGTGGTCGTTCGTACAGAACCTCTCGCGCGGGATCGATGCGGACAATGCGGTGGCGAATGTGTCCGCGCACGTCGCCGGCGTCGTCATCGTCCTGTCCACCTGCAGTTGGGCCGCGGCGATCAGGTTGGCCGGTGAGCGCAATGCCGTGATCATGGGCCTGGTGGCCATCATGCTGGCCCAGTGCGCGACCGCTATGCCATGGCCCGGCAAGTTCGCCGGCCCCCTGGCCGTGGTGCTGGGAATCGTGGGCGCCAACGCCATCTACTGGCTCGACGGCTCCACCATCGAGCACTGGGGCGCGGCCAACCTGCTGGGCCTGTTGATGGGCCTGGTCGTCATCGTCGTCGACCGGATGCTCGGCAAGATCTCCGAAGCGCCCTATCAGGCCGGCTCCCTGCACAAGTCCCAGAAGCGCCAGAAGGCCAGGCAGTGGGGCGTGCAGTTGGCGCTGGGCGCCACGCCGATCGCGGTGGGCGGAATCGCCGTGTACATCGTCGAGCGGATCCCCGGCATCATCTGAGCCCCGCGGCTTAGGTCCTGCGAAGATGAGCGGGACCGTGCGGACGCGTACACTTAGGGCCATGCAGACTCTGGAAATCATCTTCGAAGCACTCGTCGCCATCGCCGGTCTGGGCGCCCTGGGTGTGGCCGTCAAGGTCGTCACCAGCCTGTTCAAGGCCAAGCGCTAATCCCCATGGCATTCACCCTCGACGCGGATCTCAATCCCGAACTCGTCCCACTGTCCTGGCTCATCGGGTCGTGGGAGGGCGTGGGCGTGGTCGGCTACGGCGATGCCCCGAATACCCAGTTCGGTCAGCGGATCGACTTCGTCGACCCCGCCGGCGCGCCCTACCTGCACTACACGGCGCAGTCCTGGCTGCTCGACGAATCCGGGCAGATCGGGGACACTCTGAGCCTGGAGACGGGGATCTGGCAGCTGGTCCGTCCGCGGGCCGACCACGATGCCGGCCCCGGCCTGCTCGCGCCCACCGCCGCCTCGCCCTTCACCACGGCCGAAGCCGTGGAATCCATGCGGAGGGAATCGGGCGACTTCGGGTTGGAGGTCTCGATCGTGCAACCCCACGGCATCGTGGAGCTCTACACCGGTCGCGTCGACGGGCCGCGCATCGACCTGAGCACCGATATCGTCGCCCGCACCAAGACCAGCAAGGACTACCGCGCCTCGACGCGGATGTACGGCCTGGTCGAGGGCGACCTCCTGTGGGCCTGGGATATGGCGGCACTGGGTCGTGAACTGGGCTCCCACGCATCGGCCCGCCTCAAGCGGGTCGCATGAGGTGGCGCGACTGAGCACCGGACCCACGACACGGGGCCGGGTACCGCGGAGGCACTGGGTGCTTCCGCTGTGCCTGGCCCTTGTCGTCGTGGTGCTGCTCGGCGCCGCCGTCACTGCGTTGGCCGCCGTGCGGATCGGTCGGCTGAGCGAGGACCTGCAGCGGGCGGGCGATGCCGCCGGCGCGTATTTCACAGCCCTGCGCGAGGACCCGGACGCGGCCCAGGGACACCTGGACACGGCGAACCGGGAGCTCACCGCGGCTCGCTCGGACATCGACCAGGTCCCCTTCCCCCAGACGCGGTGGGTTCCGGGCCTGGGCGGTAACATCACGGCGATCGGCACGCTGATCGATCAACTCACCCACCTGGCCGACGATGCCGGGCCCACCCTGACGCAGGCGGCCCAGGTCATCGATTTCTCGACCGGTCGGGTCCGCGGGGTCGATTCCCCCGCGCAGATCCCCGAGCGGCTGGGGACCTCGGTGCGGGTGTTGAAGAACCTGCCAGACGCCCTGGAGACATTCGACGCGGCGCGTGCCGAACTCGGCCGGATCGACACGACCGGCCTGTTGCCGCCGGTGCGAGACGGCGTCGATACGATGCGCGGGGGACTCGAGTCCGCGGCCGAGGACATCTCGGGTGCGCGCACCGCGGTGACCACCCTGGCGCCCCTGCTGCGGCATCTGCCCGGCTGAGTCCAACCGACATTTGGAGGAACATGAACGCCCTGCGCTTCAACCGCACCGCGGCCGTCTACGGCATCGGAGCCGCTGCCGACGAGGTCGCCCACTTCGGCATTCCGCTGCGCGAGCAGCGCCTGCTGGCGGCCGGACGCGCGATCGCGGACCTGTCCGCGATCCGGATCCTGACGCTGACCGGGCCCGACAGACTGACGTGGCTGAACTCGATCACCTCCCAGAAGCTCGACGACCTGGCCCCCGGGACGTCGACGGAGACCCTGGTCCTGAGCCCCACCGGGCACATCGAGCACTGGCTGCGGGTCTATGCGGCCGAGGACCGGCTGTGGCTGCTCTCCGAGATGGACACGGACGGGGCGACCGCCTGGCTCGAATCCATGAAGTTCATGCTGCGCGTGGAACTGACCGATGTATCCGCGGACTATCAGGCAGTCGGTACCGTGGGCCCGGCCCCCGCCGGATTGGACGCCGCAGTCGAATGGAACGACCCGTGGCCACGCGTCCTGCCAGGCGGGGCCTCCTATGCCGCGGTCGATGCGGCCGGTCCCACCGCCGACGAGCACCCGGGGTGGGAAACCGACTTCCGGATCCAGCTCGTTCCGGTCGAGGGGCTGCGCGATTTCGATCCGGCTGCCGCAGGACTCGAAGTGGCCGGCCGCGAGGCCTGGGACGCACTGCGCATCGAGGCCTGGCGGCCGGGGCCGGCCGAAGTCGACCACCGGGTGCTCGTCGGCGAGATCGACGCGCTGCGCACCGCGGTGCACCTGGCCAAGGGCTGCTACCGCGGACAGGAGGCGGTGGCGCGCGTGCACAATCTGGGACAGGTGCCGCGCCGCCTGGTGTTCCTGCACTTGGACGGATCGGGCCACAGTCTGCCCGATCCCGGAGCCGAGGTGACCGCCGAGGTGCGCGGTGCCAGGCGGCCGGTGGGACATGTGACCTCGGTGGCGCTGCACCACGAGCTGGGACCGATCGCCCTGGCCCTGGTCAAGCGCACGCTGGCGCCCGAGGCGCCCCTGCAGGTGGCGGGCCGGGACGAGGAAATCGTCACCGCGGCACAGACCACGATCGTGGCACCCGGCAGGGACAACAGGACAGGCGTGCCGCGATTGAACCGCGACGTCGACGCCAGGAGCCGGTGAGGCGGAGGCCACGGGGTCCGGCTATCCTTGAGAGTATGAGCACACTCGAAAAGGGCGGCCCCGCCCTGCCCCAGGAACGTAAAGTAGTCACCTCGATCCCCGGACCCAAGTCCCTGGAGTTGGAGGCCCGCCGCGGCAAGGCCGTGCCGGCCGGCGTCGGAGCCTCCTTCCCCGCCTACGTCGTCGCAGCCGGCGGTGGCATCATCAAGGACATCGACGGCAACCAGATCATCGATCTGGGCTCCGGCATCGCCGTGACCACCGTGGGCAATTCGAATCCCCGTGTTGTGCAGCGGGCCAAGGACCAGCTGGACGCCTTCACCCACACCTGCGCCATGGTCAACCCCTATGAGAGCTACATCGAGGTCGCCGAGGCGCTCAACCGCCTGACCCCCGGCGATCACGACAAGCGCTCGGTGCTGCTGAACTCGGGCGCGGAGGCGGTGGAGAACGCGGTGAAGATCGCGCGCTCCTACACCAAGCGCGACGCCGTCGTGGTCTTCGACCACGCCTACCACGGGCGCACCAACCTGACGATGGCGATGACCGCCAAGGCCAAGCCCTACAAGACCGGTTTCGGCCCCTTCGCCGGCGAGGTCTACCGCGCACCCATGTCGTACCCCTTCCGCGACAACTTCGCGGCCAATACCAAGGTCTCCGGTGAAGAGGCCGCCGCGCGCGTCATCGCGATGATCGACAACCAGATCGGCGGGGAGAACGTCGCGGCGATCGTCATCGAGCCCATCCAGGGCGAGGGCGGTTTCATCGTCCCGGCCGAGGGCTTCCTGCTGGCACTGGTCGAATACGCGCACGCCAACGGCATCGTGTTCGTCGCCGACGAGGTCCAGGCCGGCTTCGCCCGCACCGGCAAGATGTTCGCCTGCGAATGGGAGGGCATCGTCCCCGACCTCATCACCACCGCCAAGGGCATCGCCGGCGGCCTGCCGCTGTCGGCGGTGACCGGGCGCGCCGAGATCATGGACGCCGTGCCCGGCGGCGGCCTGGGCGGGACCTACGGTGGCAACCCGACGGCCTGCGCCGCAGCACTTGGCGCGATCGAATCCTATGAGCAGGACGGCCTGGCCGACCGCGCCCTGGAGCTCGGCGAACTCATCGTGAAGCGCCTGGAGAAGATGCAGGCGAGCCACCCCGAACTGGGCGAACTGCGCGGCCGCGGGGCCATGCAGGCAGTCGAGTTCGTCAAGGCCGGCACCATGGAGCCGAACGCCGAACTGGCCGACAAGCTGGCGGCCTACGCCGCCGAACGCGGAGTCCTGGTGCTGGTCACCGGCACCTTCCACTCGGTCATCCGCTTCCTGCCGCCGCTGTCGATCTCGGATGCGCTCATCAACGACGCCTTCGATGTGCTCGAGGCCGGCCTCGACGAGATCCTGGGTAAGTGATCCGACCGGTCCGCTGAGTCCGGCGGACCACCGGGAGCCCCCGCACCGCACTCCTTCCCTCGCACGGGAATACTCCGGTGCGGGGGCTCCTTGTCTCTGGTATGACGCAAAACCTCGAACTCTCAGTCCTCGACCTCATCCCCGTGCGCGGGGAGCAGACCACGGGGCAGGCCCTGGCGGCCAGCCACGAGCTGGTGCTGCGGGCCGATGCCCTGGGCTATACGCGCTATTGGACAGCCGAACACCACAACATGCCATCGGTCGCCTCGACCACTCCGGGTGTCGAGCTCATGTACCTGGGCCAGGGCACGGACCGGATCCGCCTGGGCTCCGGGGGAGTGATGCTGCCCAATCACGCACCCCTGGCGATCGCCGAACAGTTCTCCCTGCTCAATGCGGTCTACGGCGACCGCATCGATCTGGGGCTCGGCCGGGCCCCGGGCACCGACCCGGTCACCTCCGCGGCGATGCGCGGGCACCTGGGCCAGGCCCAGCTGGTCGACGGCGACGGGCACGTGGTCGATCCGGTGCAGGCCTTCCCCCAGCACATCATGGACATGCTGGCCCTGCTCGGCCCGGACGGCGCACAGGTCGAGCTCTACGGCGGCCGGGTCCAGCCGCTGCGCGCGACCCCGCACGCGGACTCCTTCGCCCAGGTCTGGCTGCTGGGCTCCAGCGGCTATTCGGCACAGCTGGCGGCGGCTCTGGGGCTGCCCTATGTGTTCGCCCACCACTTCTCCGGACACGGCACGGCCTCGGCGCTGAAACTCTACCGCGATGGCTTCAGCGCCACCGCAACCGGCGCCGGACAGGACCCCACGCCCGTGCCCCGGACCTTCCTGACCGTCAATGTGGTGACCGCAGACACCGCGGCCGAGGCCGCCGAACTGGCCGAACCCTATATGTACACGATGGCGAATCTGCGCGTCGGCGCTCCGCTGCGCACCCTGCCGAGCGCGGGCCAGGAGGTCCGTGGGCTGATCACGGATGAGCACCGGCAGGTGATGGACACGATGCTGCAGTCCTGGGTCGTCGGGGACGCGGATGACTCGGCCGCCAGGATCCGGCAGCTGGCCGAGGATTTCAAGGTCGACGAGGTGATGATCCATCCGGTGGCGGGCTCCCGGGCGGACGAGCCGCTCGATCGCACCCCCGCCCGGGTGCGCACCCTCGAACTGCTGGCGCAGCGGCTGCTCTGACCGGATCCGCCGCCCGGCCCGGCGCTACTCCCGGAACCGTCCCCGCGGTGCGGCTCAGTGCCGGCCGCGGGAGGCGCCGGGGGCCGGCTGGGTGCTCAGGCTCAGGGCCCGCTGCATATCGTCGAGCAGTTCCACCACCAGCCGACGCTGCGCGGCGGGGGCCGTGGGATGGTCTGCAAGCCAGTCGGTGGTCAGTTCGACGACCCGTGCGGGGCGGCTCGACCAGCTGGGGTAGAGCCCCAGCAGCAGTCGCTTGCCGATCTCGATCGAGCGCTCAGGACCCACCCAGAAGGTGTCGAGTCGGGTGAAGTACTCCTCGACGAAACTCTCGGTCAGCGGCAGGGCCGCGGGGACGGAGAAGCCGCGGATCAGGGCTGACAGTTCGTCGTTGGACAGCGTCGGGTCGCTCGTGGCCTGCGTGAAAGCGCGCATTTTGACGATCGGCAGTGGCCTGGCAGCACGGGCGGTGATGCCGCTGAGCACCCCGGAACCGGTCCGATCGCCGGCCTCCTCGGCGTCGATGTCGTCGTAGTCGGCCCAGCCCAGGGCCACCAGCGCGATCAGCGCGGTCCACCGCAGGTGGTGGTCGACCCGCAGGCCAGCGGTGGCCTCGCCCATCCGGCTGCCCACCGGGACGCTGAGCAGCTGCGAGGCGAAGGCGCGCCCGGCCGCCACCGCGGGACCGGGCTCCGCGGTCACCACCGAGCGGCGGACCAGCGCCAGGACGAGTTCCGCCAGGCCCAACTGGGTATCGGAGTCCTGTGTGCTCAGGCGCAGCGCGTCCAGGGCCGATCCCAGCATGTCCTCGAGCGCGGTGGACTGCGCATCGGCCGGGGTCCACCTGTCGAAGGCGGTCAGCGCCTGGGTGCGCAGTCCGGCGAAGATGCCGGCGTGGTGTTCACGGCCCAGCCCGGCGGCGTAGGCGGCGAGGAAGTCGGTCGCCGGCAACAGTCCGTCACGGGTGGCGTTCGACAGCGCCGACCAGATCAGTGCGCGGTCCAGCGGGTCCGCCAGGCCGGAGACCGCGGCCAGTGCGGTCTGCGTCGACTGCTGGTCCAGGCGGACCTTGACGAAGTCGTCGTCTCCGTGGTTGAGCAGCAGCAGATCGGGCCGCGCGATACCGGCCAGTTCCGGCACCGACTGCTGGGCCCCGGCCATGTCGAGGCGCCAGGTGCCGGCGGCCTCGAGGCGCCTGCGACTGCGGTTGAACCCGGCCAGCTGGAGCGTGTGCGGGCGCACCACCTGTGTTCCATCGGAGTTGCGCTGGGTTACGGTGGCCTGTGCGATGGTCGGCGCGGTGGCGGAACCGCGGGCCCGGGCGGAGCCGGCCAGACGGGCGCCGGCCCCGGCGGAGGCGGGGACCTCGGAGGCCAGCCGGACGTCCAAGGACATCTCGGACATCCCCGTGGTCTGCAGCCAGGCGGCGGCCCAGGCCCGCACATCGCGCTGTGGCGCCGCGGCCTGCAGCGCGGTCAGGAAGTCCTCGAGCGTGGTGTTGGAGAACTCGTGGGCCCGGAAGTAGGCCCTGGCCCCGGCGCGGAAGGCATCCCGGCCGACATAGGCGACCAGCTGTTTGAGAACCGCGGCGCCCTTGGCGTAGGTGATTCCGTCGAAGTTCAGCTTCGCGGCCTCGACATCGGGGATGTCGGCGACGATCGGGTGGGTCGTGGGGTACTGGTCCTGTCGGTACGCCCAGTCCTTGCGCCGCAGCGCAAAGGACACCCAGCCGTCGGTGTACTCGGTCGCCTCGGCCAGGGCCAGGCCGCCCATGTAATCGGCGAAGGACTCCTTGAGCCACAGATCGTCCCACCAGCGCATCGTGACCAGATCGCCGAACCACATATGCGTCATCTCGTGCAGGATCGTGTTCGCCCGCGATTCGTACTGGGTCCGGGTGACGGCGTCACGGTACAGGTAGGAATCGGTGAAGGTCACCAGGCCGGGATTCTCCATCGCGCCGAGGTTGTACTCGGGTACGAAGATCTGATCGTACTTGCCCCACGGGTAGGGGTAGTCGAAGAAATCGTGGTAGAAGTCCAGGCCGGACTTCGTGATCGCGAAGATCTCGGCTGCGTCCATGTGGTCGGCCAGCGAGGCGCGGGCGAAGACACCCAGCTCGATTCGCTGACCGGTGGCCGGATGGGTGTAGACGTCGTGGGCGGCCGCGTAGTCGCCCACGGCCACGCAGGTGATGTAGCTGGACTGGCGCTTCGTCGTGGCGAAGACATGGCGCACGATCCGTGCCGACTGGTCTCCGGCGGGGGCCTCGGCCCCGGCGTCCGACGCGGGCACCACGGTACCGTTGGACAGGGCCACCAGATCGTCTGGGGCGCTGATGCGGAAGTCGAAGGTGGCCTTGAGATCCGGCTGGTCGAAGTTCGCGAAGACGCGACGGGCATCCGTCGGTTCGAACTGGGTGTACGTGTAGACCAGGCCGTCTGCCGGGTCGAAGAACCTGTGCAGTCCCTCGCCGGAACGCGAATACCGGGCCCGGCCCTCGACTATCAGCGTATTGCCGCCGGGCACCACCGGGAAGGCGATGCGCGCCCCGTCGAAGGCCTCGGCCGGATCGAGTTCCGTCTCGCCGATGCGCACGCGCTCGACGGAATCGGCGATGAAGTCGATGAAGGTGGTGCCCGCGTCGCGCGCGGTGAACGTGACAGTTGTGGTGGAACCGAAGGTCATCGCACTGCGGTCCCTGATATTCGCCAGGTCCAGCTCGACCGTGTACGTGTGAACCGTCAGCAGCGCTGCCCGGGCCTGTGCCTCGGCACGAGTGAGATTCGTCGTCATCGCTTGAGGAATTCGCCTTTCCGATCTTGCCGTGTCCCTGTGCCGCGGCGCAGGGCGCACCGCCACCTTGCCAACCTACCCGCCACTGGTCCGGGTGTCCATTGCCGCCGCATATGATGTCTGAAAAGGGGTGATCGGACTGAACGGACACGGACGCGGCACCGGCGCCGCAGGGATCGTCCGGCGGGTCGGCCACGGGCTGCACCGCGGCGGTGAGTACTTCGAGACCCGTGCGCGGATGGGCGGCCGGCGCCTGGGCAACAACTGGCTGCAGCTGGCCCAGGTGGTCGCCGGCGCTGCCATCGCCTATGCCTTCTGCTATTACGTGCTGGGGCACACCTACCCGTTCCTGGCCGCGGTGGGCGCCGCCGTGGGGACCGGGGTGATCGCCGACCGCAGGGTCCGCCGCGCCCTGGAATATCTGTGCGGTGCCACCGCCGGCGTGCTGGTGGGCGAGGCGATGGTCAACATCTTCGGTTCGGGCGTATGGCAGCTGGCCATCGTCATGACAATCGGACTGACGATCGGCACGCTCATCAACTCCGGCGGCATCTTCGTCACCCAGGTGGGCATTCAGTCGATCTACGTCGTCACGGTGCCACCGGAGATCGGCGCGCACCCCTTCGACCGCACACTCGACGCCGTGGTCGGCGCGGGACTGGCCCTGCTGATGGCGCTCGTGGTGCCCGGCGATGCGCGCAAGATCCCCCGCTATCGCGCCGCCACCATGCTCGAGGAGATCGCCCAGCTGCTGACCGACTGCGGCTCCGCGCTGCGCACCGGGGACAAGAGCGCCGAGCGCAAGGTGCTGGCCCGCGCCAGGGACACGCAGAGCCTGATCGACGACTGGCGCTCGTCTCTGCGGATCTCCCAGGAGGCCACGCGGATCAACGCCCGCGCCAGGCGGCACGCCGCCGAGGTCAACCGGCTGGCGCGCGCCTGCGAGTACGCCGACCGGGCGATTCGGACCACGCGGATCATCGCGCGCCGGGCCGTGACCGTGGCCAATCCGGAGCACCCCCGCCCCGAAGTGGGGGATCTGATGGTCGATCTGGGCGCGGGTGCTGACAAGCTGTGCGCAGCGCTGCGCCGCGGCACCCCGCGGGTCGGCGCCGAGGCCTATCTCTCGCAGGTCGCGGCCCGCCTGGATCCGAAGGCCGAGCACTTCGTGGACATCCACGACGAGACGCTGGTCATCCTCATGCGCCTCTTGGTCGTCGATCTGCTGCAGGCCTCGGGGATGACCGATAAGAGCGCGAACGAACAACTGCCGGCGTTCCGGGTCGACGAGGAGTGAGCGGCATGATCGCCGGGGTCTCGCCGGCCCGGGTCCGTGAGGCGTGCGTCATCGCCATCACCGTCGGCACCGTCGGACTGTCCTATGGGGCGCTCGCAGCCACCGCGGGACTGGCCCCCTGGCAGACCCTGTTGATGGCCGGCCTCGTCTTCGGCGGGGCCTCGGAGCTGACGTTCACCGGGGTCATCGCCTCCGGCGGGTCCCCGGTGGCCGGCGCCCTGGGCGCGGTGCTGGTCAATACCCGCAACCTCGCCTTCGGACTGGCCACCGGACCTGCGCTCAAACGTGGCGCCGCCTCCTATCTGGGCGCCCATTTCCTACACGACGAGCCCTCGGCCTTCGCCGCGGCCGTCTCCCTCGACGTGCCGCCGGGGCCCGAACGGCGCAGGGCCAGGGCGAACGCCTTCTGGCTGCTGGGCGTGCTCGACCTGGTGTTCTGGCTCATCAGCTCCATGGCCGGACAGTGGCTGGGCTCCGTCATCGACGCGGACGCCCTGGGACTCGATGCGGCCTTCCCCGTCATCCTGGTCTGCCTGGTCCTGGGCTCCCTGCGGGATCGTCCCGCCCTGGCCGCCGGCCTCATCGGAATGCTCGTGGCCTTCCTGCTGATTCCGCACCTGCCGGCCGGGCTGGGACCGATCAGCGCCCTGCTGGCCCTGCTCCCCGTCGCCGCCTGGACGATGTGGCGGTCCCGTGGAAAGGGACCGAGGCCGTGAACACCTGGGAGTTCGTCATCGCCCTGGGCATCATGATCGCCGGCACCTACGGGGTGCGCCTGCTGGGTGTGCGGATTGGTCAGCGGCAGGCCGACAAAGCCGATTTCATGACCGGCCCCAGTCCTGTGACCGTCTGGTTCGAACGTGCCGTGGTCGTCCTCATCCTGGGTCTGGCCGTGGCCAACACCTTCTACCAGGGGACCGAGTTCGCAGGTTCCGCACGGCTGTGCGGTGTGCTGGTGGGGGTGGGAATCGCCCTGCTGCGCGCACCCATGCTGGTGGCCGTGCTGGTGGCGATGGCGGTGACCGCCGTGCTGCGCATCTTCGGCCTGGGCTGAGCGGTGTGAGCCCGTCGCACGGTAGGCTTGGGGCATGTCCGTGCTCAGCCTTTTCGCCAGTTTCCAACAGGCCGTGATGGTCCTTTTGTCCCTGGCCGCCTTCATCATCGAACTCGTGGCCTTCATCGACTCCCTGCGCTTCAAGGACGAGGTCTACCGCGCCGCGGGCAAGTGGAACAAGACCGGCTGGTGCATCATCCTGGGCATCGCCCTGGCCCTGGGCTTCACGGCGCTGCCGCCGATGAGCCGCGGCGGCTTCGGCATGCTGACGATCCTGGGCTTCGTCGCCGCCGCGGTCTACATGCTCGACGTGCGCCGGGCCCTGCGCGCAGTCGACCCCCGTTACCGGAACCGTCGATGAGCCGGGACCGGAACTTCCCCGGACCGGACACCGGCTACACGTCCACCTTCGGCACCGGCGATCCCGTCACCCTGTTCGCCCACGGCTTCTCCGGATCCATCCGCGATACCCGCCCGTTCTCCCTGGGCGTGGCCGGAACGCGCGCACTGGTGAACCTGGGCGGCCACGGCGGTCGGCCCTCGCCGGGGCCGGACTGGACCTACCGGACCATCGCCGCACAGCTGTCCGCGGCGCTGCACACTACCGGGGCCACCAGGGCACTGGGCGTGTCGATGAGCGCCGGCGGCCTGGCACGGCTGGTGACCGAGGGCGACCCGGCCGCCTGCGGGCTGGAGAAGATCGCCTTCGTGCTGCCTGCCAGCTGGGACCACTTCACCCGGGAACTGGCGGCCCGGACAGCCCGCTACAGCGAGCTGTTGCGCACCTACCTGGACACGGGGGACCGGGAGGGGCTGACCACGGCCCTGCTGGCACGCGAACCCGAACAGGTTCGGCGGCTCGAACCGGCCCACGCCTGGACCAGGGCCAAGGTCGACGCGATCTTCGATACCGATATGCGCGATGGAATCGACCTGGCCCGCCGGATCGCGGTGGACCATCCCGAAGCCGCCGCCGGATTCCCCGGCGAGGTGCTGGTGCTCACCCATGAGGAAGACCCCTCGCATCCGGTGGAGATCGCGCAGCAGTACGCGCAGGCCTTCGGCGCGCGCCTCGAGGTGCTGCCGCCCGGCTCGATCCTGTGGCTGGGGCGCTCGCGGGTGCGAGAGATCCTCATCGACTTCTTCAACGACTGAGCCCGCCGCCCGGGCTCAGCGCTCCAGGGGCGCGACGCGCTCCCAGGGCACGGTGACCTCGCCCAGGCGCCACCGGGCAGGGCCGTGGAGCACGGGTTCCCCCGCCTGTTTCAGGGCCCGGCACATGGCGATCCAACGCTGCCGCGGCGAGAACGTCGCCAGGGGTGCCGCCGTATACCAGGCGCGGTCCAGGGCCAGCAGCCACTCGTGCACCGGCTGGCCCGGCACGTTGTGGTGGATCAGTGCCTTGGGCAGCCGGTCGGCGACCTGGGCCGGGTGGTCGATGAAATCGGTTTTGACGCTGATCGTCAGCGTCGCGGGGCGGACAGAAGCCGCCGCATTCGCCGCGGGAATCGTCAGGAACACCGCCGTGCGCCCGATCTCATCGCAGGTGCCCTCGATGAGCAGGCCGTCGGCGGCCAGCCGGGCCGCCATCAGCGCCCAGGCACCGGGGACCTCGGCCTCGGGATACTGCCGCAGCACGTTGTAGGCGCGGATCAGCACGGGGCGCTCGCCGCCGGGAGTGGGAACCTCGAAACCGCCGAGTGCGAAGTCGAGGCCGGCGCCGGCGTGCGCCGCCGCCACGGCGACCCGTGCCGGCTCGATCTCCAGGCCCAGGGTGCGCACACGCGGCGCTGTGCGCCGCAGCCGCGCGTGCATCTCCGCCGGTGTCGTGGCGGCTGCACCGAAGCCCAGATCCACCACCAAGCGGTCAGAATCGTGGCGCAGCGGGGACTCCAGGAGGAAGGCGGCATACCGGTCGATCCGGCGCAGTCGGTTGGGGTTCGTCGTGCCCCGGGTGACGGTTCCCTGGGGGCCCTTGAGATGGCGGTGATCGGGGTGCACGGTTCAGAATCCTACGCGCCGGGGCCGGGTCGGCCGTAGAATGGGGAACCGTGAGAATCGCTGTCCTGTCGCTCCACACATCCCCGGCCGCGCTCCCCGGACGCGGCGACGCCGGTGGTCTCAACGTCTATGTGCGCGCCACCGCGGGCCGGCTGGCGGCCCTGGGCCATACCGTCGACATCTTCACCGCGGACCCCGCAGCGGCCGGCCGGGCACCGGCGGACACCGTGCCGATGCCCCACGGAGTGGCCATCCACCAGCTGGAGACCGCAGCGGTCGACAAGGACGACCTGGCCGGGCGCATCCCCGAACTGGCGCGCCGGCTGGCGGCCCACCCCGACTTCGTGGCTGCCGAGGCGGTCTGGGCGCACTATTGGATCTCGGCTCTGGCCGGGCTGGCGGCCCTGGACCTGGCGGGTACCGGTGTACGTCCTGCCGGGCGCGCCGCTGCCGGTCGGACCGCCGGCGGGACCACCGGGACCACCCGGCCACCACTGGCCGTGACCTTCCACACCATCGCAGCGGTGAAGGACCGCGATTCGGGACACGCGGGTGAGCCCGCGGCGCGGCGGACGGCAGAGGCGCGCATCGCCGAGCGGGCCGATGTGTTGGTGGCCAACACCTCGGCCGAGGCCAATGACATCGCCCAGCTGCTGCACCCCGCCGCCCAGACCGTCGTCGCCCCACCCGGGATCGACCACGCTGCCTTCACCCCCGGAACCCGGGTGGCCGCGCGCCGTGCGGTCGGCCTGCAGGCGGCGGACCTGGTGGTCCTCTACGTCGGGCGGATGCAGTACATCAAGGGCACCGACGTGGCGATCGACGCCCTTGGCCGGCTGCGCGAGACGAACCCGGAGCTGGCCGCGCGCACGACTCTGGCGATGGTCGGCGCAGGATCCGGCGGGCCGACGGTCGAGGCCTTCGCGGAGCTGGCCGCGGCCATGGGGGTGGAGCAGAACCTGTACCTGCATCCGCCGGTGCCGGCCGAGCGGCTGGCCCAGTGGTATCGCGCCGCGGACGTCGTCATCGTGCCCAGTCGCAGCGAGTCCTTCGGCTTCGTCGCGGCCGAGGCCGCGGCCTGTGCGGTGCCGGTGCTCGGCGCCGCGGTCGGTGGGCTGGCCCGGGTGGTTGCAGACGGGAGCACGGGGGTGCTGGTGCGCGGACACGAGCCGGAGGACTGGGCGGGCGCGCTCGAGGCCCTGTTGCTCGACCCCGAGCTGCGCACGCGGCTGGGTCGGGCCGCGGCCGACCGGGCGGGGCTGTTCGATTGGAACTGCTGTGTCGACATGGTGCTCGACGCACTGGCCGAGGCCGCGGAAACCGCCGGGACTGTCACGGAGGTCGGTCCGGTGGTGCGGTTGGAGGCCATGGCCTCGGATGCGGCGCGAAACGAGAGGAGCCTGCGATGAGCCGGGATGTGTTGAACCTGGAGGAAGCACAGAAAGTGCTGTTGGACTGGGCTGCGGGGGTGGGCGTCGAGGCCGAGGCCGCCGGGCCCTATCACTGGGCCGTCACCCTGCCGGGCACGCACAAACTCAAGACCACCGTGTCGGTGAAGCTGAGCGAGCGCGGTGCCGACGTCCAGGCATTCGTGATCCGCCATCCGGATGAGAACGAGGCGAAGTTCCACAGCTGGCTGCTGCACCGCAACGGCCGCCTGCAGGCCTGCTCCTTCTTCGTCGACTCCCTGGGCGACGTGTATCTGCGCGCCCATGTGCCGGCCGCCGCTTGGAGCCAGGAGTGGATCGACGCGCTCATGGGCCAGGTGCTCAGCGCCGCCGACGAGTCCTTCGACGAGCTGCTGGTATTGGGCTTCCTGACCTCGATGAAGCGCGAATGGGCATGGCGGGTGGCCAGGGGCGAGTCCACCCGGAACCTGGCGGCCTTCGCGCACCTGTTGGACGGGGAGGACAACGAGTTCCTCGGGACGTTCTGAGGAATTCGTGTTGAGACGTTCGTTCTGAGACGTTTCCCAGGCGGTAAGCGCGGGTGTGGGAGAATGACGGCATGACCTATAACCTCGTGCTGCTGCGCCACGGCGAGAGCGAATGGAATCAGAAGAACCTATTCACCGGTTGGGTGGACGTCCCCCTCACCCAGCAGGGCCGCAGTGAAGCCGCCCGCGCCGGCGAACTGTTGACCCAGGCGGGTCTGGTGCCGCAGGTGCTCCACACCTCGCGGCTGAAGCGCGCCATCATCACCGCGAACCTGGCCCTGGAGGCCGCGGATCTCAACTGGATCGACGTCAAGCGCTCCTGGCGCCTCAACGAGCGCCACTACGGCGCCCTGCAGGGCAAGAACAAGAAGGAGATCAGGGACGAATACGGCGAGGAGCAGTTCATGACCTGGCGCCGTTCGTTCTCCACCCCGCCGCCGGAGCTCGACGACGCCAGCGAATGGTCTCAGGCCGCCGACCCCCGCTATGCGAATCTGGGCGCGGCCGTCCCCCGCACCGAATGCCTCGCCGATGTCATCGTGCGCCTGCTGCCGTACTGGTACGACCAGATCGTGCCGGACCTCCAGCTGGGCAAGACCGTGCTGGTCACCGCGCACGGCAATTCGCTGCGCGCACTGGTCAAGCACCTCGACGGGATCTCCGATGAGGACATCTCCGGGCTGAACATTCCCACCGGCATTCCGCTGCACTACGAACTCGACGAGAACCTGGTCCCGCTGGTGGCCGGTGGTACCTACCTCGATCCCGAGGCCGCGGCCTCGGCCGTCGCAGCCGTGGCCAACCAGGGCCGCTGACCCACCCCACTCACTGGCGGTGGCTCCACACATGCACGCGTGGCTCGATAAATCGTGAGTTTTCGAGCCACGCGGGCAGGTGTGGAGCCACCGCGCTGATGGGGTGCGCTGGTTGGCGACCTGTGCCTCCGGCCACGGCCGCATCAGGCCCGGCCCAGGCCTCGCGCAGCCCGCAGTCCCCGCCAGATGAGTGGGCCGAAGATATCGGGGTTCGTCACCTCGTGCCAACCGCACCGCAGCAGGTGGTACCCCTCGGCATAGATTCGGTCGGTACGTTGTTTCTCCCGTTCCAAACGAGCCATGTCCGCCGCACCGGTTGCATCTATGTATTTCTTTCGCCCGTCGACTTCCAATAGGCACCGGGTGCCTCGGATCAGGAAGTCGGCGACGGCGATGATCCGTCCGGTGGAGTCGCAGATCTGGGCCTGCTGTTCGACCCCCAGCCCCAGAGTATGGAATCCCAGATTCGCAAGGGCTTCAGCAGGAGACTCGGACAGACCTGTGCTGATCGCCAGGAGACGCGTCAGCCGCGGAACCCTACGCCCCAGATCCGTGGCCGTCGCCGTAGCCAGTAGCCGTGCCCGGCGTGCTTCCCGTTCTGACTGTGACAGGGGAAATGTGGACATTCGCCCGTCCAATCCCAGGACCGGCGTCCGCCGGTCGGCTTCGGGTGCCCCGTGATCGTTCGTGATCGGCGCCAGTACGCCGCTGAGGTATGCCTCGAGCACCATAGCCGCCTCGGACAGCGTGCAGTCCCGCGTGATGTCGAGGACGGTGCGTTCCACATCCGTCATCGCGATGCCGAGGTCCCCGGGGGTGATCGCCCCCGGCCACCGAGGGCCGAAGCGGCTGTCGAACCCGGCTCCGTCGAGGACGAGGGAGTTGGGAACCTGCCGCTGCCGACGTCGATAGGACTTGCCTGTTCGTTTGAAACGCGGATTGCTCATCTCAACCCGGTCAAGCGAGCTGTGGAATAGGGGCAGCCCCCACACCACCGCTGCGGAATGGTGACTCAACACGTCATTTTCCACAAACGGATACGCGGCGATCCTGCCGATGTGTTCCATTTTCTCACGCTGCCACCAGGGCAGCTCGGAGAGCGGATCGGGCTGCCCCTGAGCCGCACCAGGCGGGAGGCCGGGGCTGGGTCCGCCGGCCGGCAACGGCGGAAGGACAAGGACACGTTCGGTGATAAACGCACGGAGCCTGCAGTGGCGCGCGACACTGCAGCGGCGGCGCAGGACGTAGACGCCCTGGGAGAGGCGCTCGATGCAACACCCGACTGCATTCTGGACACTGCGGGGATCGATGCCGGCCGCGATTACCTCGGCGATGGTGAAGACGTTGTATGTGCTCATGCCGCCAGGCTGCTGCCTGAAACGGGGAAGGGGAAGCCCTCACCGGCCTCGTGTGGAAAACCCACCTGGCGCCTCGGCCGCTGTGACCCACAGTCGAGGTCACTTGTGACCTCTGGTCCACATATCCGGCGGGTGGCTCCACACTGGCATACGTGGCTCGTAAACTCACGCTCTATCGAGCCACATGTGCATTTGTGGAGCCACCCGCCGGGGTTGGGAAGGGGGTGTTCAGGGGGCGGAGAGGTCGGGCTCCCAACTGCCGGTGAGCAGATACTCGACCTTGTGGGAGACATTGACCGCCTGATCGCCGAAGCGCTCGAAGTAGCGCGAGACCAGGGTGGCGTCGGCGATCTGCGAGGGCGTGAGGTCGCCGGAGGACAGCTCCCCGATGATCGTGAATACCTGCAGGTGCAGGGCATCGAGCTGTTCGTCGATGGTGGCGATCATGGGCACCGCGGCCAGCCCCGGATTGTCGAGCAGCTGGATCTGGGCGGTACCGATCCGCACAGCCGCCTCGCCCATTCTGCTGAAGACCTCCCGGAAGGGCTCCGGCACCGCCGACTGTGGATAGCGGATGCGCACCTGCGCGGCGATGTGCCGGGCCAGATCGCCCATCCGTTCGATCGCCACGCTCATCTTCAGGGCCGAGACGACCACGCGCAGGTCCTGGGCCACCGGGGCCTGCAGGGCCAGCACCTGGACGGACAGCCGATCCAGGTCGGCCTGCCCTGCGTCGATCCTGGCATCGGCGGAGATCACCTGTTCGGCGAGTTCCAGATCATTCGTCTCCAGGGCGCGGGTGGCCCGGGAGATCTGCTCGGTTACCAGGCGGGACATCTCCACCAGCCGATCGGCAATGGTGTCCAGCTCCTGATTGAAGACTTCGCGCATGTACGGGCTCCTCCTCGTCCTGCTGCTCGTGCCCGGTCCGGGGCACATCGCCCTCAGCCTGGCAGGTGTGGCGGGCCGGGCGGTGAATGAGAACTTGCGCGGGGGTGAATTCCCGATGACGTCTCACTCGAGCCCCCCGCGGTGGTCGGTTCGGGGCCCGCCGCCACGTATTCTAAAGGGGTGGATCTTCTCCTGTTCGGATTTCTCTGCGGGGCCGTCGGCCTGGCCCTGGGCATCGGGGGCATTCTGGCCTTCCGAGCCTCCGAACTGTCCCGTTCCACTGCCGATATGCACTCCGACGACGAGCTCCCGTCCGGTATCGCCGAGGTCCTGGCGGTGCTCTCACAGGCCGCGATCGTCATCGACGCCGGCGACGACGTCGTCAAGTCATCGCCGGCCGCCTACACCCTGGGCCTGGTCAAGGGCAGGGGCCTGGAGAACTCGGACCTGCTCGAGGCCGTGGCCCGGGTCCGCGCCCGTGGCCTGATCGAGGAGCTCGACTTCGAGAGCCGCCGGCCCGGCGGCATCGGCAGTCCCCGCCTGCTGCACGCGCGCGTCGCGCCCCTGGGGGAGGCCTATGTCCTGGTGCTGGCCGAGGACCTGACGGAGGCCAGGCGGGTCGACGAGGTCCGGCGGGACTTCGTCGCCAATGTCTCGCACGAGCTCAAGACACCGATCGGCGCGATGAGTCTGTTGGCGGAGGCGGTGACGGACTACAGCGACGACCCCGACGCGGTCCAGCGCTTCGGCAGCAAGATCCAGCAGGAGTCCGCGCGCCTGTCCCAGTTGGTCAAGGAGATCATCGACCTCTCCCGCGTGCAGGACCACAGCGGGCCAGTCAGCCAGGACCGGATCCGGGTGGCCGATATCATCGCGGACGCGGTGGATCGGGCACAGACCGCCGCGAGCAGCAAGGACATCGACATCGTGGTCGAGGTCGCGGCGGGTTCCGAACTGGCCGGCGAGGACATCGAGGTCGAGGGCGACTTCGATCTACTGGTCAACGCGCTGCGCAATCTGCTGGACAACGCGGTGAACTACTCCAACGGTGGTACCCGGGTGGGCATCGGCTACGAGGCCAGATCCGGCCAGGTCCTCGTGGCCGTGACGGATCAGGGCATCGGGCTGTCCGAGGCGGATCTGGACCGGGTGTTCGAGCGCTTCTACCGGGTGGATCCGGCGCGCTCGCGCAATACCGGGGGGACCGGGCTGGGCCTGAGCCTGGTCAAGCACATCGTGGCCACCCATTCCGGCGAGGTCAGGGTGTGGAGCCGCCTGGGCGGTGGATCGACCTTCACGATCGTGTTGCCCCTGGCGGGCCACAGGTCGACATCGGGTTCGCAGCGGGAGTTGCAGCGCGCGCGGCACGCGGGCACGGTTTTAGACGTTCATCCCGAGGCCCCGCCCACCGGCGTGGCGGGGGCGGAATCAGGAAAGTAGGAAGAATACACAGTGACACACATTCTGCTCGTCGAAGATGAGGAATCCTTCTCCGACCCGCTGTCGTTCCTGTTGGGCAAGGAAGGCTATGAGGTGACGATCGCCGATGACGGTCTGGAGGCAATCGCCAGCTTCGAGGCCACCGGCGCCGACCTGGTCCTGCTCGATCTGATGCTGCCTGGGGCCTCGGGCACCGAGGTGTGTCGGGCACTGCGGGCGAAGTCGAACGTCCCCATCATCATGCTCACCGCCAAGGACGATGAGATCGACAAGGTGGTGGGCCTGGAGCTGGGCGCCGACGACTATGTGACCAAACCCTATTCGTCCAGGGAGCTGCTGGCCCGGATCCGTGCGGTGCTGCGCCGGCGCAGCGAGCCGGACCAGCCGGTCGAGGAATCGGTGCTCGAGGCCAACGGGGTGCGCATCGATGTCGACCGACACGTGGTGACCATCCGGGGACAGGAGATGGGTCTGCCGCTCAAGGAATTCGAACTGTTGGAGATCCTGGTCCGCAACGCCGGCCGGGTGATGACGCGCGGACAGCTGATCGACCGGGTGTGGGGCCAGGACTACGTGGGGGACACGAAGACCCTGGACGTCCACATCAAGCGGCTGCGCAACAAGGTCGAGCCCGATCCGACAGACCCCGGCCTGCTGGTGACGGTGCGCGGACTGGGCTATAAATTCGTCTGATCTCCCCGGCTGCCCGGTCGGTCCGGCGAGCGCCCGCACCGACCGGCCCGGCGCACGCCCGGTCGGTGCGGGGCGCGAAAACGGCACGCGAAAACGGCAGGGGCCCTGTCCGATGAACGATCATCGGACAGGGCCCCTGCCGGGTGAGTCGGCGGGCCGGGCTCAGTGCTCGGCCGCGGTCTCCTCGGCGTCTGCGGTGGCCGAAGGGGTCGCGTCCTCCGTGGCCGAGGCCGTGGCGCCCTGGGTCGGCACCAGGTCCTGGTAGTACCACAGGCCGCCGTCCTTGAGGTCACCGCCGGTGAGCACCTGGGCGGTGGCCTTGGTCGACTTCCCGTTGATGGTCATCTGGACGTCGGTCAGGGTGCCGGGCTTGTCCTCGAGGTTCTTGATGATGACGGCCTTGCGGTTGATCGAGCCGTTCTCGCTGGGCGCGTTCTGGGTGTTGGCCGGGTTGTGGTAGACGGCCTTGCCCGCGGGGACGGACTCCTCGACGGTCTTGCCCGCAACGGTCAGGGTGACCCGGGCGTCCTTGTCGGAACCGTTGACGACCGCATACACCAGCTGCGCCTGGGCATCGTCATTGGCGATGAGCAGGATATTGCGGACCGCGACGTCGTCGATCTTCGTCTGCTGCGCACCGTCGCCCGCGGCGTACTGGTACGTGTGGGTCTGCTGCGGTGAAATCAGGGCGGCGCACCCGCTAGCGGGGACGACCAGGGCGATTGCGGCGGCGGCGATGCCGAAGCGGGTAAGCCGGTTCACGTTCTCAAGCTCCTTGCAGAGACAACACAGATATTCTCCCGAAATTCTACCCACTTTTTGACGCTTTGTAGAACGAAGGGTGACCTTCATAATCCTTCCCCGCCCTTATTCTGAACGATTGTGCATGCTAAACTGGTGGTACGAAAGGGGACATAACCAGTATGAGTTTTCAGGTCGGCGACACCGTCGTGTATCCGCACCATGGTGCGGCTACCGTTCAAGAAGTCAAGAAGCGCGTCATCAAGGGCGAAGAGAAGCTTTATTTGAAGTTGGAGGTGTCCCACGGCGACCTGACCATCGAGGTCCCCGCCGAGAACTGCGATCTGGTCGGCGTCCGCGACGTCGTCGGCGAAGAGGGCCTGGAGCAGGTCTTCGAAGTATTGCGTGCGGACATCACGGAGGAGCCCTCCAACTGGTCGCGTCGCTACAAGGCGAACCTGGAGAAGTTCCAGTCCGGCGATGTCATCAAGGTCGCGGAAGTGGTCCGCGATCTGTGGCGCCGTGAGCACGACCGCGGACTGTCCACCGGTGAGAAGCGGATGCTGGCCAAGGCCCGGCAGGTGCTGGTCTCCGAACTCGCCCTGGCGGAGAAGAAGGAAGAGGACGAAGCGGAGAAGATCCTCGACGAGGTCCTCGCCGGCTGAGCCGCTGGGCCCGTGGCCCGTTTGACATCGATCCGCCCCGGTTCCACGTTTCACGTGGTGACCGGGGCGGATTCGTCTGACCCGCCGGCGCTGTGCGCCGCGCCCCGTCCCAGGAGGTCGGTTCATGGGCTTCGCCCTCATCATCCCCGCCGCCGGCTCTGGTTCGCGTTTGGGCGCGAGCCGGCCCAAGGCCTTCGTCGAATCGGCCGGGCAGTCCCTGCTGGCGCACGCGGTGGGAGGGGCCCTGCGCAGTGGCCTGTTCTCCCATGTCATCGTCGCAGCCCCCGTCGGCTGGCTGGACGCGGCGCGGTCCCAGGTCGATGCCGTGGTGGAAAGCCGCACCATGACGGGACCCGTTCCGCAGACCACGGTGATCGCCGGCGGTCGGGAGCGCTGGGCCTCGGTGCGCGCGGCTTTGGAGTACTGCGGCGATGCGCCCTGCGTGTTCGTTCACGACGCCGCGCGCCCGGCGGCCGGTCCCGAGGTCTTCGGCCGGGTCGCCGCCGCCCTGGCCGCGGGTGCCACCGCGGTGGTGCCGGTTCTGCCCGTGGTCGACACGCTGCGCACCAGTGTGGGCGATGAATTACAGGGTGGGGTCGATCGCGAGTCCCTGCGGCGGGTGCAGACCCCGCAGGGATTCCGCCGGGACCTCCTGGTGGCCGCCTATGCGGCCTGGGACCCGCTTTCCGGTGCCGGTCCGACGGACGATGCGGGTGTGATGGAGGCTGCCGGGCACCGAATCACCGCGGTCGCAGGTGAGGAACGTGCCCTCAAGGTCACCTATCCGAGCGATCTGCGCCTCCTTGCGGCCCTGGACCCGGACGCGCGGACCGCCCACGGGCCCAACGGCCCCGTGCCCAGAGTGGGCACCGGGGTGGACGTCCATGCCTTCTCCTCGGACCCCGAGCGGCCACTGATGCTGGCGGGTCTGGAGTGGCCGGGCGGGTTCGGCCTGGCCGGCCACTCGGATGCCGATGTCGCAGCCCACGCCTGTGCCGACGCCCTGTTCGCCGCGGCCGGGCTGGGCGATCTGGGCGCGCACTTCGGGGTGGACCGCCCGGAGTTCGCGGGCGCCCATGGCACCGTCCTGCTGGCAGAGGCCGCGCGGATCGTGCGCGCCGCGGGTTTCACCATCGGCAGCGTGGCGGTGCAGATCGTGTGCAATCGGCCCAAGGTCGGCCGACGCCGGGACGAGGCACAGGAAGCGCTCGGCACCGCATGTGGAGCACCTGTGGCGGTGGCAGGCACGACCAGCGACGGGCTCGGGTCGATGGGACGGGGCGAAGGGGCCACGGCGATCGCCACGGCAGTGCTCTACTGATACTTGAGGCCTCCAAGGCCCGCTCCGGTGCAGGGAATCCGTCGAAGAATCACCACCCATTTGGTGCCGCATTGTGGCACACTTGGCACAAAGTGAACCTGCACGAGGGGGAGCAGTATGAGTACCGGGCGCAGCCAGAAGGCGACTCATTACCTGAGCACGGCCGAAGTCGCGGACTACCTGGGATTGGCCAGTCGGGGGAGCCTGCCGAACAATCTGCCGGAACCGGACGCCTATGTGGGGCGGGCCCGTGGGTGGCTCGTCGAGACCATAGACAAGTGGAACGCCGCGCGCCCCGGCAAGGGCGGACGGCCCCGCAAACAGCGCCCGGCGGCCTGAAACAGACCGCCGGGCGCTGTGCTGTCCGGCTGTGTCAGCCGCGGGGCCTGACTCGTCCCCGCGAACCATGTGTGCTCGGGGAACGTGCTCAGTGGCCGCGGGCGATCCACTCGTCCAGGTGGCCGGATTCGGCCGCGATCGAGGTGGAGTCCCCGTGTCCGGTGAGTACGGTGGTCTCTTCTGGCAGGCTGAGCAGCCGGTCCCGGATCGACTCGATGATCGTCTCGAAACTCGAATAGGACCGTCCGGTTGCTCCCGGCCCACCGTTGAACAGCGTGTCACCGGTGAATACCACAGGCCCCTCGGCGGCCCCCGAAAGGATGAAACAGGTCGACCCGGGGGAGTGCCCCGGCGTGTGCACGGCCCGCAGGGTGACTCCGGCCACCGGGAATTCGTCCCCGTCCGCGATGTCCCCATCCGGTGCCGTTCCGGGGTGGACCATTTCCCACAGCATCAGATCCGCATGGTTGAGGAGGACCGGCGGATCGCCCAGCGCGGCCTTGGCGTCAAGTGCGGCACGGACGTGATCGTCGTGCCCGTGGGTCAGCAGGATCGCCTTGACCCGGCGCCCGCCTACCGCCCGGGCGACCTCGGAGCTCGAATGCGCGGGATCGATGACGATCACCTCGGAGTCGTCGCCGACGATCCACACATTGTTCTCCACCTCCCAGGTGCCGCCGTCGAGCGAGAACGTCCCCGCTGTCTGCAGGCGCTCGATCCGCGCGGCCATCAGAACTCCACCACGGAGCGCAGGACCTCGCCGCGGCCCATCTTCTCGAAGGCCTGTTCGACCTGGTCGAGTGAGATGCGCTCGCTGACGAACTTCTCCAGCGGCAGGCGGCCCTGCTTGTACAGATCGACGAGCATGGGGAAGTCGCGTTCGGGCAGGCAATCGCCGTACCAGGCGGACTTCAGGCTGCCACCGCGGCCGAACACATCGGCCAGGGGCACGCTCAGTTCCATCTCGGGGGTGGGCACGCCCACCAGCACGACGGTGCCGGCCAGATCGCGGGCATAGAAGGCCTGCCGCCAGGTTTCGGGCCGGCCCACGGCGTCGATCACGACATCGGCGCCGAAGCCCGCGGTCAGTTCCTGGACCGCGGCGACGACCTCGTCCTCGCTCAGGCCCTTGGAGCAGATGGTGTCGGTGGCGCCCAGCTCGGTGGCGGCGGCCAGCTTCTTCTCATCGAAGTCGATCGCGATGATCGGACTGGCCCCGGCCAGCCGGGAACCGGCGATCGCGGCATCGCCCACGCCGCCGCAGCCGATCACGGCCACCGACTTACCGCGGGTCACGCCGCCGGTGTTGACGGCGGCGCCGATCCCGGCCATGATGCCACAGCCGAGCAGGCCGACGACTGCGGGATCGGCCTCGTCGACCTTCGTGCACTGTCCGGCGGCGACCAGGGTCTTCTCCGCGAAGGATCCGATGCCAAGGGCGGCCTCGAGCTCGGTGCCGTCGGTCAGCGTCATCTTCTGAGTGGCGTTGAAGGTCGCGAAGCAGTACTGCGGTTCGCCCCGTTTGCACGCGCGGCATTCACCGCACACCGCACGCCAGTTGAGGACGACGAAATCGCCGACGGCCACGTGGGTCACGCCGGGCCCGATTTCGGATACGACGCCGGCGGACTCATGGCCCAGCAGATACGGGTAGTTGTCGCCGATCCCGCCCTGCCGGTAGTGGAAGTCGGTATGGCACACGCCGCAGGACTTGACGTCGACGACGACCTCGCCCGGCCCCGGGTCGGGGACGACGATATCGGTCAGTTCGGTCGGCTCTCCCTTGGCCCTGGCGATGATTCCCTTGACGATGGTGGGCATGCACTCTCCATTACGATCTGGCGCGACTGCGCGGCAAAACAGGTGTGTGGTCATCACCACAGATGTGGTCGGTCCAGTCTATGGACGCATAAACGCATCGTGCAACGTGCATGCAACTGGGGCCCGCCTACGGTGGTGCCACCGCACGAACAAGGGGCCGCCCGCTCACAGTGGATCGGGCCCGGCGCCAACGTCGAAGAAGACGCGACCCGGCACCGGAGGCTTTCAGCCCCAGCGGTACAAGGGAACACGGAGGAATCATGACCACGATGAAATCGGCCGTCGTCAAGCAATTCGGCCAGGACCTCGACGTCAACAAGGACGTCGAAATCCCCACCCCGGGCCGCGGCCAGGCACTCGTCAAGCTCATCTCGTCCGGCGTCTGCCACACCGACCTGCACGCCGCGGAGGGCGACTGGCCGGTCAAGCCGACCCCGCCATTCATTCCCGGCCACGAGGGTGTGGGCCGCGTCGAGGCGATCGGCGAAGACGTGACCGACGTGGCCGTCGGCGATCTGGTCGGCAACGCCTGGCTGTGGTCGGCCTGTGGTGACTGCGAGTACTGCCGGACCGGCTGGGAGACCCTGTGTGAACAGCAGGTCAACGGCGGGTACTCCGTCGACGGATCCTTCGGCGAGTACATGCTCGTCGACACCAAGTTCGCCGCACGCATCCCCGAGGGGTCCGACCTCAACGAGATCGCCCCGGTGCTGTGCGCCGGCGTTACGGTCTACAAGGGCCTGAAGATGACGGGGGTGCGACCCGGTCAGTGGGTCACGATCTCCGGCATCGGCGGGCTGGGCCATATCGCGGTGCAGTACGCCGTGGCGATGGGCATGCGGGTGGCCGCAGTCGACGTCGCCGATGACAAGCTGGCGCTGGCCAAGAAGCACGGTGCCGAGGTCCTGGTCAACGCGATGAGCGGCGATCCGGCCGCGGAGATCCAGGAGAAGACCGGGGGCACCCACGGCGTGCTGGTCACGGCAGTGCACCCCTCGGCCTTCGGACAGGCGATCTCCATGACCCGTCGCGGCGGCACGATCGTCTTCAACGGTCTGCCCCCGGGCGAGTTCCCCGCACCGATCTTCGACATCGTGCTCAAGGGCCTGACGATCCGCGGATCGATCGTCGGCACCCGGCAGGACCTGGAGGAGGCGCTGGACTTCTACGCCCGCGGCCTGATCCACCCGACCTTCCACACCCGCAGCCTCGAGGACATCAACCAGGTGCTCGACGAGATGAGGCACGGCAAGATCGAGGGCCGCGTCGTCATCGAATACTGAGTCGGGAGTACTGAGTCGGGAGATCACGGAGGGATCGGCGCCGGCCGGTTCGAGAGCGGAGGCCCCGCGGAGGTGAGTGTGCGCACTCACGTCCGCGGGGCCTCGGCCGTGGGCGCGGACGCCCGGCCGTTGCCGGTAGACTGGGGTCCGTGACTATTGCGCTGTACAACACCCAGACCCGCACGGTAGAACAACTGCGGCCCATCACCCCGGGCCGGGTCGGGATCTACGTCTGTGGCGCCACTGTGCAGGGTGCCCCGCACATCGGGCACATGCGCTCGGCCGTGGTCTTCGACCAGCTGCGCCGCTGGCTGACCTACCGGGGCCTCGACGTCACCCTGATCCGCAACGTCACCGATATCGACGACAAGATCCTGAGCAAGTCGGTCGAGGAGGGCAGGACCTGGTTCGCCCACGCGTACCATTACGAGCGCGTCTTCACCGCCGCCTACGAGGCGATGGGCGTGCTGGCGCCGGACTACGAGCCCCGCGCCACCGGCCACGTGCCGGAGATGATCGAGCTGATCGGGCGGCTGATCGATGCCGGCCATGCGTATCCCGCCGCCGATGATTCCGGCGACGTCTACTTCGACACCGCATCCTGGCCGGACTACGGGGAACTGACCCACCAGCGCCCCGCGGATATGTCCCCGGCCGACGATGCGCCGCGCTACGGCAAGCGCAGCCCGCAGGACTTCGCCCTGTGGAAGGGCCACAAGCAGGGCGAGCCGCTGACAGCCTCCTGGAACACCCCGTGGGGCAGGGGCCGCCCCGGTTGGCACATCGAATGCTCGGCCATGTCGACGAAGTACCTGGGTGCCGAATTCGACATCCACGGCGGCGGTCTCGACCTGCGCTTCCCGCACCACGAGAACGAACTGGCCCAGTCGCGGGCCGCGGGCGACCCCTTCGCCCGGTTGTGGATGCACTCTGGCCTGCTGACCGTCGGCGGGGACAAGATGTCGAAGTCGCTGGGCAATTCGATCTTCGCCCACGAGCTGTTCGCCAAGCTGCCGGCCCTGACTGTGCGCTATTTCCTGTCCACCGCCCACTACCGTTCGGTCCTCGACTTCACCGAGGCCGCGGTGGCCGGCCAGCAGACCGCCCTGGACCGGTTCGCCAACCTGCTGAGCCGCGCCCGCGGCCTGCTCGGCGAGGCCGCCCCGGCCGTGCCCAGCGCGGCGGATGGCTATGCCGGCGTCGCCGCCCGGGTCCCGGATGCCTTCGCCGCGGCGATGGACGACGATCTGGCCATCCCGCAGGCGCTCGCTGTCGCCTTCGAACACCTGGGTGCCGGCTTCAGGGCGCTGGAGATTGCCTCGGCCCCGGGCGCAGGAGCGCAGACCCGTGCCGATCTGGCGCAGATCGTCGGCGAGCTCGAGCTCATGCTCGACATCCTGGGCGTCAACCCGACCGACCCGCACTGGGCGACCGGCGCCGGCGGGGACGACGCGGCACACGCTGCGCTCGACGCGCTGGTGGGAGCACTGGCCGAGGAAAGACTGGCCGCAAAGGCGGAAAAGGACTATGCGCGGGCCGATGGGATCCGTGCTCGGCTGGCGGAGGCCGGAGTGGCCATTGAGGACACCCCGGCTGGCTACCGCTGGCAGCTGAAAGACGAGGAGCAGGACTGATGGCCGCACAGGGGCGCCCCGGCGCGATGAAGAAGACGAAGAAGGGCCCGACCAAGGGCTCCGGTGGTAAGGGCCGACGGTCGCTGGAGGGTAAGGGCCCGACGCCCAAGGCCGAGGACCGGGTCTACCACAAGGCCTATCAGGCCAAGCAGGATCGGCAGAAGAAGGACGCGGCAGGCCGGGCGCGACGGCACAAGCGCGAACGCGGGGTCGACACGGTGGCCGGGCGCAATTCGGTGCTCGAGGCGCTGCGACAGGGGATTCCCGCGACCGCTCTCTATGTGGCCCACCGGATCGAATCCGACGATCGGGTCCGGGAGATCATCGCGCTGGCGGCCGAACAGGGCATTAGCATGCTCGAGGCCACGAAGCCGGACCTGGACCGGCTGACCGACGATGCGATCCACCAGGGCGTGGCCCTGCAGGTTCCGCCGTACTCCTATGCCCACCCGGACGATTTGCTGGAACTGGCGGCCGAACGCTTCGAGACCCCGCTGTTGGTGGCGCTCGACGGGATCACGGATCCGCGCAACCTGGGTGCGATCGTGCGCTCGACCGCGGCCTTCGGCGGGCACGGTGTGATCATCCCCGAGCGCCGCGCTGCGTCGATGACGGCGGCGGCGTGGAAGACCTCGGCGGGTGCGGCCAGCCGGATTCCCGTGGCCCAGGTGGTCAACCTGGCCAGGGCCCTGCAGGAGTTGAAGAAGCAGGGCGTGTTCGTCCTGGGCCTCGATATGGACGGCGACGTCGAACTTCCCTCATTGAGCTTCGCCAAGGAGCCCATCTGCATCGTGGTCGGTTCGGAAGGCAAGGGGATCTCGCGGCTGATCGGCGACATCTGCGATCAGATCGTGTCGATTCCGATCTCCGCCGCGACCGAGTCCCTCAACGCCGGCATCGCCGCGGCCGTCACCCTCTACGAGGTGGCGAAGAACCGGGCGCAGTAGCCGGAGCTGTGCCGTCCCCGCCCATGCCCGGGCGGAACGTCCATAGCCTGGTGATTGACAGTTCAATCACAGCTGCAGGGCAGTTCCCGGTCAGACCCGGTCCGTAGGCTGCGGCCATGACTGATCCGGCCGCATCGCGCAGACCCTGGTACGCCCGTCCCCTGCCCTGGGTGGTGACGGCGGTTGTCGTCGCCCTCCTGGCCGTAGCGGCATTCGCCCTACCGGCCATCTACGCGCGCAGCCAGAATGCGGGGGCACCGGAATCCTTCGATTCGGCGGAGCCTGCGGAGGCGGCGGGCGAATCGTCCGGAACAACCGGGACCGGTGGGCCGCCGGCCGGAGCCGCCGACCTGGTCGGCGCCTGGCGGGTCTCCGAAGGATCCCAGGCCGGCTACCGCGTGGACGAGGTCCTCAACGGCAATGACTTCACCGTCGTCGGCCGGACCTCCAAGGTGACCGGGGAAATGACTGTCGAGGACAGCGGACCGGCCCTCGCAAAGGGCACGGTCACAGTGGACTTGGCTTCGGTGAAAACGGACTCGGAGCGCCGTGACGGGTACTTCTCCTCCCGGGCGATCGACACGAAGGCCCATCCTCAGGCGTCCTTCACGCTGGGCGAACCCGTCGACCTGGGCCGGGCCCTGGCCGGGGCCACCGGCGATTCGATCGAACTCGAACTCCCGGGGGAGCTGGAGATGAACGGGCAGAAGAAGCCCCTGACCGCCAAAGCGCGTGCCGGTGTCGACGGCGGCGGGCTGAGCCTCACGGGCAGTGTGCCCGTGACCTGGGCCGACTTCGACGTCGCGGCTCCGAACCTGGGGTTCGTCAAGGTCGAGGATTCGGGGACGGTGGAGTTCTCCCTCAAACTGGCCAAGGGCTGAGACCCGGACAGGGGCGCGCGGTCGCAGGCTGTTAGAACCGGTATCGGCGTCATCGCATACGGAAACCTGCAGGGCATGCGCATATATGCGCATGCCCCCTCTTTGCCAAGCTGGTTGTGAGTCAGTCACGATCAAGCAAAGGAGAGTGATCTCGCATGGTCAGCGTTGTGGGATTCACCGTCGAAGAGGTCCGTGAGTTCGTTCGCGAGTACGAGCGTCAGCC